>CBIHLI010000017.1:0-10886 GCA_966210575.1 uncultured Sphingomonas sp. | reverse complement strand
GGGTGATGATCCAGGGCTATCACGGCACCGGCAAGTCGACCCACATCGAGCAGGTTGCGGCCCGGCTCAACTGGCCGCTGATCCGGATCAACCTCGACGCCCACATCAGCCGGATCGACCTGGTCGGCCGCGATGCGATCGTGCTTCGCGACGGCCAGCAGGTCACCGAGTTCCGCGAAGGGCTCCTGCCCTGGGCGCTGCAGCACCCGGTGGCATTGGTATTCGATGAATATGACGCCGGTCGACCGGACGTGATGTTCGTCATCCAGCGGGTGCTCGAGGCCGAAGGCAAGCTGACCCTGCTCGACCAGAACCGGGTGATCCGTCCCAACCCCTGGTTCCGGCTGTTCGCGACGACCAACACGATCGGTCTCGGCGACACCACCGGCCTGTATCACGGCACGCAGGCGATCAATCAGGGCCAGATGGACCGCTGGAACGTCGTCACCACGCTCAATTACCTGCCCGCCCAGGTCGAGGCGCAGATCGTGCTCGCCAAGTCGGGCGAATATGACAATCCCGACGGCAAGGCGACGGTCGAGAAGATGGTCAAGGTCGCCGATTTGTCACGCCAGGGCTTCATCAACGGCGACATCTCGACCGTGATGAGCCCGCGCACCGTGATCAGCTGGGCGCAGAACTCGCTGATCTTCGGCGATGTCGGCTTCGCCTTCCGGCTGTCGTTCCTCAACAAGTGCGACGAAGCGGAACGGGCGATCGTCGCCGAATATTATCAGCGGGTGTTCGGCCAGGATTTGCCGGAAAGCGTCGTCGGGACGGCCTGACGTGGCCGAACGGCTCGACCAGTTTCGCCGTGCCCTGGCCGGGGCGGCGCGGGCGATTGCCCGAACGCCCGATCTCGATGTGGTGTTTGCCTCGGAAGCGGCGTCGCCGGCGGCGCGCGCGGCGCGCGTCCCTTCGCCAGGTCCGGGCCTCGAGCCGAAGCTGGTCGCCGAGGCGCGGGGCGCGGCCGATTCGACGGCGCTTCGGCTGCGCTACCACGACAGCCGCCTGCATTCGTCGCTGGCGCCGGCCGATCCCGAAGCCCGAGCCGTGTTCGATGCGCTCGAGACCGCGCGGGTCGAGGCTCTGGGCGCGCGGGGCCTGAGCGGAGTCCGCGCCAATCTCGCCCAGCTGGCCGAGGCGCGGGTCCGTGGCGACGCCATCCTTCGCGCCCGAACCGCCGAGGAGGTGCCGCTGGCGACCGCCATCGGCCTGATCGCCCGCGAGCGCCTGAGCGGCGAGCCGCCGCCGAAGGCCGCGCAGCCGGGCTTGAAGCTGGTCTCGCCGTGGATCGAGGAGAAAGCGGCGGCAGAGCTCGACGGCCTCGCGCTGACTCTGGACGACCAGGCCGCTTTCGCCCGAATGTCCCGGCAGCTGCTCGAAGACCTCAACCTGGCGACCGCGGCCGATGAAGCCGAGGACGAGCTGGAGGAAAGCGGCGAGGACGAGGGCGACGAAGGCAGCGGCGACGAAGGCGATGAGGAGGGCGAATCGGCGCCCGACGCCGGGGAATCCGAAATGCGCGCCGAACAGAGCGACGAGGAGGCTGACGACAGCCAGTCGCTCGAGGATTACGAGCCCGGCGACGACGAGCTCGCCGAAAGCGAGGAGGCAAGCGACAGCGGCCGCCCGGGCCTGGCCCGACGCAACTGGGAGCTGGCTCCGCCGACCGATTACAAGGCTTTCACCACCCGATTCGACGAAATCGTCGAGGCCGGCGAGCTGTGCGACGAAGTCGAGCTCAACCGGCTTCGCGCCTATCTCGATCAGCAGATCGGCGGGCTTCACAATGTCGTAACCAAGCTCGCCAACCGGCTGCAGCGGCGGTTGATGGCGCAGCAGGCGCGAAGCTGGGACTTCGACCAGGAAGAGGGATTGCTCGACGCGGCGCGGCTGGCGCGGGTGATCGTCACCCCTTCCCACTCGCTCAGCTATAAGATCGAGCGCGAGACCGAGTTTCGCGACACCGTGGTTTCGTTGCTGATCGACAATTCGGGCTCGATGCGCGGCCGCCCGATCGCCATCGCCGCGGTCTGCGCCGACATTCTTGCCCGGACGCTCGAACGCTGCGGGGTCGCCAGCGAGATCCTCGGCTTCACAACCCGGGCCTGGAAGGGCGGACAGAGCCGCGAGGCCTGGCTCGCTGCCGGCCGTCCGGCCCATCCCGGCCGGCTCAACGACTTGCGGCACATCGTCTACAAGCGGGCCGACGAGCCCTACCGGCACTCCAAGCGCAATCTCGGGCTGATGATGCGCGAAGGGTTGCTCAAGGAGAATATCGACGGCGAGGCTTTGCTGTGGGCGCACCAGCGGTTGATCGCCCGGCCCGAGGAACGGCGGATCCTGATGGTCATCTCGGATGGCGCGCCGGTCGACGATTCGACCGCTTCGGCCAACGGCGGCACCTATCTCGAACGGCATCTGCGGCAGGTGATCGGCTGGATCGAGCAAAGGTCGCCGGTCGAATTGGTGGCGATCGGCATCGGCCACGACGTCACCCGCTATTACGAACGGGCGGTGACGATAATGGACGCCGAGCAGCTTGGCGGGGCGATGATCGAGCAGCTCGCCCGCTTGTTTGAAAGCCCGTGATCTGAAGGGGATAAGAATTGGGCCCGAAGCGATTGCTCGCTCCGGGCCCCCCTCGATACGCGACGCGAGGGAATCCGGCGGCCTTTCGGCCGCGCCATTTGCAGCAGGGAAAGGGGGAAACCCCGCCACGTCAGACACTTATGGATGATTCGGGAACAATGAAGGCTGAACCGCGAATGCAGCAATGGTTCAGCATCGCCAAGGCGCGATCGCACCTGTGCGTCGGCTGGTTTTGGAAACGGCGCGGCGGACCTGCCGCCCCAGCCTTAGGCCGCGGTGACCGCTTCGTTCTGCTTTTTGGCGATTTCGCGCTTCAGCTTGCGAGCCTTGGTCGAAAGCTTCTCGTCGCTGGTCTTGGCCAGCCAATTGTCGAGGCCGCCGACATGCTCGACCGAGCGAAGCCCGTGGGTCGATACCCGCAGCTTGACGCTGCGCTCGAGCGCGTCGGAAATCAGGGTGACGTCCTGCAAATTGGGCAGGAACACCCGCTTGGTCTTGTTATTGGCGTGGGAAACATTGTTGCCCACCTGCCGGCCCTTGCCGGTCAGCTCGCATACGCGCGACATGGTCTAATCCTGATGTTTGGCCGGGGCCGTGGCGGTCCCGAAAATGCGGGCGTCCGTTAGCCGCTGCACTCCGACTCGTCAATGCATCCAGCGCAACCAGCGCCGCATTGCGGCGTTTGTTGAACGTCGGACTTTCGACATAGCGGAACAGGGCCACTGGATGCGTGCCGTCATTTTCGTCTTGATACTCGTAGTGGTCGCGGCGCTGATCGCCGTTGCGACCGGGTTTGTCGACGTCAGGCAGATCCGCGGCGCCGAGGCGCCCGATGTCAGCGCAACCGAGAACGGAGTTTCCGCCAGCGGCGGCCAGACTCCAGCGTTCGACGTCGAAACCGGCTCGATCGCCATAGGCACCGAGACTACCAACGTCACCGTGCCCAAGGTGAGGGTGGTGCCGCCGGACAATCAATCCAATCAGGCCGTTAATCAGGTCGACAACAACGCCGGTTGACCGCGCCGGGATGACAGTTGCCGGCCGCTGGGTTAGCCCGCGCCAATGCCTTTCCCGTTGCCTCCGCCAATGCGCCGGGCGCTCGACCTCGCCGCCGAAGCTGCGGCGGCCGGCGAGGTACCGGTCGGAGCGGTCGTCACGCTTGGCGACAGGATCGTTGCCGGGGCGCGCAACGGCATGCGCGGCTCGCTCGACCCCACCGCCCATGCCGAGATGGTGGCGATCCGGGCGGCCGCAGAAACGCTCGGCCAGCCCCGGCTCGACGGCTGCACTTTGTGGGTCACTCTGGAGCCATGCGCGATGTGCGCGGCCGCTGCGTCCCTTGCACGAGTCGAGGCGGTTTGTTTTGCAGCAGAGGACCCAAAGGGCGGCGGAGTTGTCCACGGCGCGCGAATTTATTCCCAGCCGACGTGCCACCATCGTCCGGAAGTCGTCGGCGGTATCGGCGAATCCGAAGCGACCGAGCTTCTCAAGCGCTTCTTCGCTGAGCGCCGCTAGCCTGCTTGGGTCCCTGGCGCTTGCTGCCGAGGCGATTTGTAGGCAAGACCCGCTCCCGCCCATGAGCGACCAACTGCTCCCGTTCCCGTGGATCGATGTCCTCATCATTGCCGCGCTGATCGCGCTCAATGGCGTGCTGGCGATGAGCGAGCTCGCGGTCGTTTCGTCCCGGGAAGCGCGTCTCAAAGCGATGGCTCGAAGCGGCAGCAGCGGCGCTCGGTGCGCGCTCGACCTCGCCTCCGATCCCGGACGGTTCCTGTCGACCGTCCAGATCGGCATCACCCTCATTGGAATCCTCGCGGGCGCTTATTCGGGTGCGAGCCTTGGAACCCCGACCGCCCAGCGGCTGCAGCTGTTCGGGCTCGAGCCCGAAACCGCGCAAACCGTCGGCTTTGGACTCGTCATCGTCATCGTCACTTATTTATCGCTGGTAATCGGCGAGATCGTCCCGAAGCAGCTGGCGCTGCGGTCGCCGGAGCCGATCGCGGCGGTGGTGTCGCGGCCGATGCGCTGGCTGTCGAAAGCGTCGGCGCCCTTCGTCTGGCTGCTCGACCGAACCAGCGCCCTGGCGTTCAGGCTGATGGGGCTGAACCGCGAATCGGAGAATGCGGTGACCGCGGAGGAGCTGCACCTGGTGGTTGCCGAAGCGCAGACCGCCGGAGTGCTCGAGGAAAGCGAGCGTGCGATCATTTCGGGTGTGGTCAGGCTCGCCGACCGTCCCGTTCGGGAGGTGATGACTCCGCGGACCGAGGTCGACTGGATCGACATCTCCGCTTCGCCCGAGGAGATTCGGCAAGCGCTCAAGCAAACGCCGCACAGCCGGATTCCGGTCGCCGACGGATCGGTCGAGAATATCGTCGGGGTCATTCAAACCCGTGACCTGCTCGACGCGATGCTCGACGGCCGCGAGCTGAACCTGCGCGAGCTAGCGCGGCCGGCGCCGGTGATCCCCGACCTGATGGACGCGATGGATGCGCTGGCCGTGCTCCGCTCGGCCGATGTGCCGCTGGCGCTCGTCCACGACGAATATGGCCACTTCGACGGCATCGTCACCCCGGGTAGCC
The DNA here is from genome assembly GCA_966210575.1 of uncultured Sphingomonas sp. Taxonomy (GTDB): domain Bacteria; phylum Pseudomonadota; class Alphaproteobacteria; order Sphingomonadales; family Sphingomonadaceae; genus Sphingomicrobium. The sequence goes on along the minus strand of CBIHLI010000017.1, from coordinate 5,712 downwards.
TGCTGGCTGCGCTCGCCGGCGCATTTCGCCACGACATCGAGGAAGGCGAGGAGCCCGACATCGTCGAGCGCGAAGACGGCAGCTATTTGCTGTCCGGCGCGGCCAGCGCCGACGTGCTTTCCGACCGCCTTGGAATCCAGCTTCGAGCCGATCGCGATTTCACCACCGTGGCCGGCTTCGCGCTGGCCGTTTTGAAGCACCTTCCGGACACCGGTGAGCGTTTTACGCATGACGGCTGGGCGTTCGAAATCGTCGACATGGACGGCCGCAAGATCGACAAGCTGATCGCCAGCCGGTCCAGGAAAAAAACGCGCGACGAAAGCAGCAAGCAGGCGGAATGATGGTGAGCGAAACGGCCCTCCTGCTGGCACGGCTGCAATTCGCGTTCACGATTTCGTTTCATTTCATTTTCCCGGCCTTCACCATCGGCCTCGCCAGCTATTTGGCGGTGCTCGAGGCGCTGTGGCTGAAGACCGCCGAAGCGCGCTATTTCAACCTGTTCCGTTATTGGCTGAAGATCTTCGCCATCGTCTTCGCGATGGGAGTCGTCTCGGGCATCGTCATGTCCTACGAGTTCGGCACCAACTGGTCGGTGTTCTCGGACCGGGCAGGTCCGGTGATCGGGCCGCTGATGGCCTACGAGGTTCTGACCGCCTTCTTCCTCGAGGCGGGGTTCCTAGGGGTGATGCTGTTCGGGCTCGAGCGGGTCGGCAAGCGGCTCCACTTCGTCGCGACGTTGATGGTCGCGGCCGGGACCGCGGTCTCGGCCTTCTGGATACTCTCCGCAAACAGCTGGATGCAGACTCCCGTCGGCTTCGCGATCAATGATCAAGGCCAGTACGTTCCGGCGGGGAGCTGGCTTCCGATCATCTTTAACCCCAGCTTCCCCTATCGTTTCGCGCACACGCTGATCGCGGCCTACCTGACGACGGCACTGGTGGTCGGCGCGGTCGGCGCCTGGCACCTGCTGAAGGGCGTAGACAATCCCGCGGTCCGCAAGATGTTCTCGATGGCGATGTGGATGGCGGCGCTGGTCGCCCCGCTCCAGATCATTGTCGGCGACCAGCACGGTCTCAACACACACAAATACCAGCCGGCGAAGATCATGGCCCTCGAAGGCCACTATCGAAGCTACCCCGACGGCGCGCCATTCTACGTCGTCGGATGGCTGAACGACCGCGAGCAAAGGATCGACTACGCGATTGCAATTCCCAAGCTGGGCAGCCTCCTGTTGGAACATGACCTCAAGGGACCAATTGCAGGGCTCGACACGATTCCGGAAGCTGATCGACCGCCAGCGGCGATCATCTTCTGGTCGTTTCGAATCATGGTTGGCCTGGGGCTGCTGATGCTCGCGCTTGGCCTCGCGAGCTTGTGGCTCCGCTGGCGCGGACGGCTATTCAGCTCCCGCGTACTGCATCGCTTCGCCCTCGTCATGGGACCGGCCGGGTTCGTCGCGGTGATCGCGGGCTGGGTGACGACCGAGGTCGGCCGCCAGCCATGGGTCATCCAGGGCCTGATGCGGACAAGGGATGCGGTTTCACCGATCGCCGCCCCCGCGGTTGGCGCCTCGCTGACCGCTTTCGTGCTCGTCTATTTCGCCGTGTTCGGCGCAGGCATCTGGTACATCCTCAAGCTGATGAGCCAGCCGCCGCACGCGCACGAGGAGGAGCCGCCGGAGGCGCCGATCCGGACTGCCGGGATCACGCCATCGGCAGCGGTCCGCAAGCGCCCCGGCCAACCATCGAGCAAGAGCGCCGACGGGAAGGCTCGCTAATGGACCTGACGGTCATCTGGGCATTCGTGATCGCGTTCGGGATCGCCGCTTATGTGGTGATGGACGGCTTCGACCTCGGCATCGGCATCCTCTTTCCTTTCTTCAGGGTCGGCAAGGAGCGCGACCAGGCAATGAACGCCATCGCCCCGGTGTGGGACGGCAATGAAACCTGGCTGGTGCTCGGCGGCGGCGGCCTGATGGCCGCTTTTCCGCTCGCTTATGCGATCATCCTGCCCGCCCTCTATGCGCCGCTCATCGCGATGCTCCTGGGGCTGATCTTCCGCGGAGTCGCGTTCGAGTTCCGCTGGCGCGATTCCGGCCATCGCCGGTGGTGGGACGCAGGGTTTTTCGCTGGCTCGCTGGTTGCCTCGGTGGCGCAGGGGATCACGCTCGGAGCGCTGTTGCAGGGAATCGCCGTCGCCGATCGCGCCTACGCCGGCGGCTGGTGGGACTGGCTGACTCCCTTCAGCCTGTTGACCGGGTTCGGCGTCGTCGCCGGCTATGCCCTGCTCGGTTCGACATGGCTTATCTGGAAGACGTCGGGAGCGCTGCAGGCTGATGCTCGCCGCTTCGCCCGTCTTGCAACCCCGGCACTGCTCGCGGCGATCGCCGCAGTCAGCCTGGCGACGCCGTTCGTCGAACGGCAATATTTCGAACGCTGGTTCGAATATCCGGGCCTGCTGGTCGCGGTGCCGATGCCGCTGTTGGTCGCGGCGACGACGCTCGCGCTGTGGCGCAGCCTCGGCGGCCGCCGCGACTGGCTGCCGTTCGTGTTGGCGCTGCTGCTGTTCCTTCTGACTATGATCGGCCTGGCGATTTCGATCTGGCCGGATGTCATTCCCGGGCGTGTGACGATCTGGGACGCGGCGGCTCCGCGCCAAAGCCAGTTGTTCATGCTGGTCGGCGCCGCCGTGCTTATCCCGATCATCCTTGCCTACACCGCCTGGTCCTATTGGGTGTTTCGCGGGAAAGTCGGAGAGGAAGGCTACCACTGACGCGCTCGCCCTCCGGTTTCGCCGGCCGGCTCGCCTGGTTCGTCGCGCTCTGGGCTGCCGGCGTCCTGGCCCTCGCCGCCGTGGCCCTCGTCCTCAGGTGGGCGATCGGCGCCTAAGCGTTAGAGCTTGCCGAATCTCTGCTCGAAGCCGTCGAGATCGCCGCGCGCCAGATAGTCGGCCTGCAGCGGAACCTGGTCGCGCTCGAGCCGCCCCTTGAACGGGCCGAGATGCTGGTCCAGCCGTTCGAGATCCCCTTCACTTAGCCTTGCCAGTTGGGCGAACCGAACGATTCCCAAGCTATTCAGGGTAGCCGCCAGTTTCGGGCCGACGCCCTTCAGCATCGTCAGGTCGTCCGGCGGGCCGGAAGCGCCCGGCAGGTGGTCGTGGACCGGCGCACCGATGATCTGCCCGGTTACGTCGCTGGCTGCGGCAGCCGCTTCGGCGGCGATTCCCTTGCCCTCGCCGGCGGGCTTCCGAGCCTGCGCCATGTGCGGGCGCAGCGGCGCCGAATCGTGACTGAGCTCGACCCGCTGGCGCGGCCGAAGCAGCAGGAAGGCGGCGATCAGCAGGATCGCGATCGCGATTGCGATCAGCGGCCAATATTCGCGTGCAAAATCCATTCGATCACCATTTCCATTGGGCGTTGTGACGACGGTGAAGTTCGACCAGATAAGCGAGCAGAAGCCCGACAAGGAAGCCCGCCAGCGACGCCAGGGCGGCCTCGGCGATCAGCGGCAGGCCTCGGTTGCTGGACCAGGTCGCGCTGTTAACGCCGGGGATCGTGCTCATGATCCGAACCAATTCTTCGCGCTGGAAATCGTCGGCCGGTCCCGACAGCATCAGCCGCCGGGTCAGTGGGCCGCGCGCGAGTTTCGCCTGCACCTGACCCATCTCCCAATCGACGAGCACGGCCCGCGCAGTCCGGTCGATGCTTGCCGCAAAGCGGTCAGCGGCGCCAAGCGGCCCGTGCCACAGCCCGGCCGCTGCCACCGCCAGAGCAACGCCAAGGGCAATCAGCATCATTCGCCGCCGCCGAAGCGCGGCCGACCCCAGCACCGCGCCGAGCAGCAGCCCGGCTGCAACGATCGGCCAGAAATAGGTCCACAGCACATTCATAGGCGCTCCAACTCCCGCCAGCCGATGTCCCGTCGGTGGAAGCCGTCGGCGAAATCGATCTGATCGACGGCGCGATAGGCACGCGCCCGCGCATTGGCGAACGTGTCGGCGACCGCGGTCACGGCGAGCACCCGGCCGCCCCTGGCGACCAGGCCCGAATCGGCCGTCGCGGTTCCCGCATGGAACACGGTCACGCCTTCGATTTGCTCGGCGGCTTCGATCGCCCGGATCGATCCGCCGCTCACCGGCGTGCCGGGATAACCGCGGGCGGCGACGATTACCGTAACAGCGAACTCGGGCGAGAGGGCAGGCGACCCGGTTTCACCGAGCCGCCCGGTCGCGACCGTCATCAGCAGCTCGGCGAAGTCGCCCTCGACTCGCGGCATGATCGCCTCGCACTCAGGGTCGCCGAACCGGACATTATATTCGATCAGCTTGGGCCCATCGGCGGTCAGCATCAGCCCTGCATAGAGGATTCCGGAAAACGGCGTCCCCGCCGCCGCCAGCGCCCGGGCGGTCGGCCGGACGATCTCATCCATCGTCCGGGCCTCGAGCTCGGGCGTGAGCACGGGGGCCGGGCTGTAGGCGCCCATGCCGCCGGTGTTCGGGCCGGTATCGCCTTCGCCGACCCGCTTGTGATCCTGGGCGGAAGCGAAGGCGACCGCGGTCTCGCCGTCGACCAGAGCGAACAGGCTGGCTTCCTCGCCTTCGAGAAACTCCTCGATGACCAGCGGCGAATCGCCGGCCGCCTCGATCGCTTCCTCTGCTTCGATTCCGGTCATGGCGATGGTGACGCCCTTGCCGGCAGCCAAGCCGTCGGCCTTGATCACGACCGGTATCGAGAACGCCTCGAGCGCGGCCAACGCCGCGGTCCGGGTCTCGCTGCGCACGTAACGCGCCGTTGGGATGGAGTTCGCCTCGCACAGGTCCTTGGTGAAGCCCTTCGATCCTTCGAGCCGGGCCGCGGCGGCATTGGGGCCGAACACCGCGAAGCCGGCCGCCCGAAGCGCGTCGCCGACTCCGGCGACCAGCGGAGCTTCCGGGCCGATGACGACGAGGTCGATAGCTCGGTCGCGGGCGAGGTCGATCACTTGGTCCGCGGCGCACGGGTCGATGGTGACGCACTCCGCCCAGCGGCCGATGCCGGGATTGCCCGGCGCCGCGACCAGCAAGTCGCAGCTCGGCGATTGCCTCAGCCGCCATGCGAGCGCATCCTCGCGCCCGCCCGAACCAAGCAGAAGAATATTCAATGGACTTTCCCGATGAACCAGGCGGCCTGTTAGCCAAGCAGGAGCGCGGCGACAATTCGCCGCCGCTGACCGTTGGCGAACTCGCCGGCTCGCTGAAGCGGGTCATCGAGGGCGCGTTCGGCCAGGTCCGGGTCCGCGGCGAGATTTCCGGCTTCAAGCGCCACAGTTCGGGCCACTGCTATCTTTCGCTCAAGGATGAGGCCGCCTGCATCGACGCTGTGATCTGGCGAGGCCAGGCTGGCGCTCTCGCCTTCCGGCCCGAAGACGGCGCCGAAGTCATCGCCACCGGCAAGATGACGACCTATGCGGGGCGGTCGAAATATCAGCTGGTCATCGACCGTCTCGAGCTCGCCGGCGAAGGCGCGCTGATGGCGCTTCTTGAGCGGCGCCGAAAGGCGCTCGCGGCCGAAGGGCTGTTCGACGATGCCCGCAAGCGCAAGCTGCCGTTCCTGCCGCGGGTGATCGGGGTGGTGACGTCGCCGACCGGGGCGGTGATCCGCGACATCCTTCACCGGCTCGAGGATCGCTGCCCGACCCACGTCATCGTCTGGCCGGTGCCGGTGCAGGGCGAGGG
>CBIHLI010000016.1:0-11029 GCA_966210575.1 uncultured Sphingomonas sp. | reverse complement strand
CACCCACGTCCGACGCGCCAGCTCGACCTAGCTGGCGAACTTCCTTTTCAGCTCGGCCTTGATCGACGCGCCGCCGAGATGGGCGTCGACGTTGGCATAGCCTTCCTGCCGGAGGGCTTTGCGTATCTCGTCGATGCTTGTGAATTTATGTGCCAGCTGGAAGGCGCGTTCGATGATGTTTTCGGTTTGCATGACTATCCTGGAGAAGTTTCGCTTGCGTCATGAACGGCTGAGGGCAGCGGTCCGTTCCGGCCGCTGAGCCGCCGCAGCGAGAATTGCAACCGCGCCGCAAAAAGCACTTTCCTATTTGGATTTCGGCTGCTCCACCCTGGTCGATGCGGCCGCCTCAATCGCACCCGAACCCTCGATCCACGCGAAGGGATGGCTGGACGCCCGCCCGCCAACTCCGCTTCCTCGATATCCGCCCGTACGCGCAGCGTCACCCGGGCCGCGGCTGCGACCGGCATGAGCCGAGAGAGCGCCTATCGGCTTCGCGCCCGCGATCCCAACGGCCTGTTCGCCGCCGGCTGGGACCGCGCACTGGAGGGTCACAGACTCGTCAACTTCAGTCTTCCGACTCCTCGCAACGCGCCGCCATTTCTCGCGGAAATCCGCCGAAGGTCACGAAGTTTGCGAAATTTGTGTCGCCGCGATTCAAGTCCCCCGCGCCGTCTCCTTCGTGACCTTCGCCGGCAGAAATTCCGCCGTATGTCGACTTTCGGTGGCACACGGCGGCGGTCGGTCCTAGCCTGCTGCGGTCCGCTTGAGGGAGGACCGATTGGCTGAGCCTCGCCGTCTCCTGGTCGCCGCTCTGTCGCTGACGCTCGCCGGCGTCGCGTGCGGCGTCGGCGCGGCCGCCGAGCCGCCGAAGATCAGCAAGCCGCGGCCGGCGCCGCCGAGCCTGCCGCCGGACGTGCCGCCGCTACCGCCGGCGATCATCGACCCGACACTCGCCGTCGAGGGGCAGGAGGTCGAGGCGAAGAAGATCGAGACGCGGCTGAGCGTCGAGGTGCAGGTCAACGGCCGCGGCCCCTATCGCTTCATTGTCGACAGCGGCGCCGACACGTCGGTGGTCGGACTCAAGATCGCCCGCGAGCTGGAGCTGCCGCTTGGCCGCCCGGCGGTGCTCAACGGGATGACCTCGCGCGATATCGTCGACCGGGTCAAGGTCGCCGAGCTGACGCTGGGCCCGACCACCGTCCGCAACCTCGAGCTTCCGGCGCTGCGTGAGGTCGATCTCGGCGGCGAGGGCATGATCGGCATCGACGCTTTGGTTCAGCAGCGGCTGATGATGGATTTCGAGAAGCGGCTGATCAAGGTCGAGGACGCCAGCGTCCGCTACAAGGCGATGCCGGGCGAGATCGTGGTGGTCGGGCGGCGCTATCGCGGCCAGCTGATCCTCACCCACATCCGCGCCGCCGGCCTGCCGCTCGACGCGGTCATCGACACCGGCACCCAGATCACCATCGGCAACCTCGCCCTGCGCGACAAGCTGATCAAGGGCAATCGCGACAAGTTCGTCACCATTCCGGTGATCGGAGTCACCGGCGTCAAGGCCGACCTGCAGTTCGCCCGCATCGCCGAGCTGCAGATCGGCCCGATCACCATCAGCGACGTGCCGATGGCCTTCGCCGACGTGCCGCCGTTCGCCTTATTCGGGCTGTCCAGGGAGCCGGCGCTGCTGATCGGCACCGACCTGCTCGAGGTGTTCCGCCGGGTGTCGCTCGATTTCAAGGCGCGCAAGGCCCGCTTCCAGCTTCGACGCTGCCGGAGCGAGGGTATCAGCCTCAGCACCGACCCGAACAATTTCTCGCGCCTGTCGTCGACCGGCACCGCCGACGTCTGCGGGCGCTAGGCTGCTTTGCCGCTGGCCAAGCCGGGGCCCTGGAGCGCATAGGACCGGCGAAGGGGGAACACATCATGTCCGGACAACGAGCGATCTTCCGAATGCTTGTCTGCGCCGCGCCGGCCGCGCTGCTGCTGGCGTCCGCGCCTGCCGCCGCCAAGCCACGGGAGGTCGAGGCCGGGCCGATCTGGAACCAGATGGACGCGGAGAGGAAATGCCCGCAAGCCGCCCGCAAGGCCGGCGGTAGCTGGACCGGCCAATGGCGCACGACCCAGGTCGGCCGGATGTCGGTCTGTGAGGTCACGGGCGGGAGCGGCGGCGGCGGCGGCGGAAAGACGGTCGAGGTCGGGCCGATCTGGAACCAGATGGATGCGGAGAGGAAATGTCCGGAAGCCGCCCGCCAGGCCCGCGCAAGCTGGACCGGCCAGTGGTGGACGACCGTTCCCGGCCGGATGTCGGTGTGCGAGATCAAGAGGTGACGGCGACCGCGTGACCCGAGACGAGGCGATGGCATGAGCGTCGCAATGGCGCTGCTGATGGCCGCGGCCGCCGCCGCTGCGCCGATCGGCGACCGCTCGCGGGCCGTCGCCGGCTGGACGGTCAGCGACCGCTCGGAGGAGGATGGCGGGCGGCTGGTCACCATCGCCAGGCAGGGGCCCGGTTGGAGCCTGCGGCATCATTTCGCGCTGTGGCACGGCAATGGCGGCATCTACGTCGGCGCGACGTTCGAATGGCGGGACTGCCGAAGCGGCGAAGCCGACTACAAGTTCCCTTGGGACCAGCCGCTCACCGCCGAGCTGCTCGCCGGCCGGGCCCGCGATTATCTGGCCGAGTGCAAGCTGACCGCCATCGAGCAACGGAAGGTGCTGGCCGGCCTGCCGCAAGCAAATGCCCTCGCCCAGCGCTGGGTCGCCGATTTCCGGCAGGCCCTCGAAGACGGCGAGCCATGATCGATCCAGCGCCGCTTTTGGAACCCAACAAGCAGTAGCGGCGCGACCGTTCGGCCGCTACGAAGCCGCTGTTTTACCGGCGCGGGGATGGAATCCGACGAGAATGGCGAAACCAGCGAAACGAAAGAGCGCGAGTGACGGCTCGAGCCCCAAGCAGGCCCCGGGCAAGGTGGCAGGGCGCAACCCGATCCGGTCGGTGCTGGTCGTCGGCGGCGGATCGGCGGGCTGGATGGCGGCCGCCTCCCTGGCCAATGCGTTTAAGGAGGGCGTCTCGATCGAGCTCGTCGAGTCCGATGAGATCGGCACGGTCGGAGTCGGTGAAGGGACGATCCCGCCGGTCAAGAAGCTGAACCGGCTGCTGGGGTTGGACGAAGCGGAGTTCGTCCGCGAGACCGGAGGGACGTTCAAGCTCGGAGTCGACTTCGTCAATTGGGGTCGGGTCGGCCACCGTTATTTCCATCCGTTCGGCCGATACGGCCCCGATTTCGACTATGTCACGATCGACCAGCATTGGCTGAAGCTGCGGAACGAAGGGCGCGCGCCGAGTCTCGATGATTTGTCGATCGGTCATGCGGCGGCGGTTCGCGGCCGATTCGTTCAGGCGCCGGCGCACCCAAAGATCCGATCCCTCTTCAATTACGCCTATCATTTCGATGCCGGACTCTACGCCAATTACCTTCGCCGATATTCGGAGGCGCGCGGGGTCGTTCGCCACGAAGGCAAGATCGTCGATGTCGAGCAGGATTCCGAGAGCGGGATGGTGCGATCGGTGACCCTCACCGATGGCCGCCGGCTGGAGGCAGACCTGTTCGTTGACTGCTCCGGCTTCCGGGCAATCCTGATCGAAGGGGCGATGAAGTCCGGCTTTGAAGACTGGTCGCACTGGCTGCCTTGCGACAGCGCGCTGGCGGTGCCGACGGAGCGGTGCGAAGGCACCCTGACGCCCTACACGCGATCCACGGCCCACGAAGCCGGCTGGCAGTGGCGAATTCCGCTCCAGCATCGGACCGGGAACGGTCATGTCTTCGTCAGTGCGCTGATGGACCAGGACCGCGCCGCTCAGATCTTGCTCGACAATGTCGACGGCAAGCCGCTTGCCGAGCCCCGGCTCCTGCGATTCAAGACCGGGCGGCGGACAAATCCCTGGGTCGGAAATGTCGTCAGCCTGGGCCTTGCGGCCGGCTTCCTGGAGCCGCTGGAATCGACCAGCATCTATTTGGTTCAGACGTCGATCTCGCGCTTCCTGCACTTCTTCCCGACTCGCGACTTCGACCCCAAGGGGATTGCCGAATTCAATCGGCGCTCCCGGCAGGAATGGGAATGGGTCCGCGACTTCATCATCCTCCATTATCACGCCAACGACCGACGGGATTGCGAGCTTTGGCGGCAGTGCGCGGATTATGAGCTGCCCGACGGTTTGCGCGAGAGGCTCTATCATTTTCGCGCAAGCGGCCGGCTGCTCGTCGACCAACGCGAACTCTTTCAGTTGCACAGTTGGCTGGCGGTGTTGGTCGGACAGCTGATCGAGCCAGGCGGATATCATCCGATTGCCGATGCACGGCCGCAGACCAACGCCGAGCAGCGGATCAACGCCATCGTCAAGCTGATCGGCGAGGCAGCCGAGAAAATGCCGCGCCATGAGCAGTTCGTCGCCCGCAACTGCCGTTCCGAGTTCGCCGCCGACGGAGCCGAGCCGGAGTGACCGAACCGGCCGAGGGCGGCTGCCTGTGCGGCAAGGTCCGCTACCGGGTGCTCGGCGAGCCGGTGGCGACTACGCTCTGCCATTGCCGATCCTGCCGTCGTGCGAGCGGCGGCACCAACGTCGCCTGGGCGGTGTTCGAGGCGCGCGATTTCGAATGGCTGGCGGCCGAGCCGATCGCCTACAGCTCGTCGCGCGGCATCGAATGGCTGCACTGCAACGATTGCGGCAGCCTGGTCGGCTACCGCCGCTCGTCGCGCCCCGACAACGTCGACATCACCACCGGGACGCTCGACGAGCCCGACCGTTTCCCGCCCGCGGTCGAGATCTGGCTCGAGCACAAGATCGGCTGGGAGACGCTCGACCCGAAATTGCCCAAGCGCCCGCAGAGCAGCCTCAACGCGCCCGAATGAGCGTCAGCGCTTGCGAACGAACTCCGCCCGCAGGACGAGGCCCTTGATGCCTTCATATCGGCAGTCGATTTCCTGGGAATCGCCGGTCAGGCGGATCGACTTGATCAGCGTGCCGCGCTTCAGCGTCTGGCCGGCGCCCTTGACCTCGAGGTCTTTGATCAGCGTCACCTGGTCGCCGTCGGCGAGCAGGTTGCCGACCGAATCGCGAACCTCGACTTGGCCCTCGGCGGCCTGGCGCTCGGCCAGCTCGCTCGCCGGCAGCCATTCGCCGCTCGCTTCGTCATAGACATAATCGTCGTCGGCCATCGGGGCTCCTTTCGGCCGCGCCATGCGTTTTCCGGCCCATGATCCGCAAGCTCAAATCGGGCGAGTACCGCCTCTATTCGCGCAAGGTCGACCCGAAGACCCACAAGCGCCGCAACCTCGGCACCTTCGCCAGCCGCGCCGCGGCCGAGAAGCACGAGCGCGAGGTGCAGTTCTTCAAGCGCCACTGATGCCGCGCAAGACGGGGAAATGGTCGCAGGAGGTGACCGAGCACAGCGACGCGCTCTACCTCGAGCGTGACGTCTTCACGCTCGACGATCCCAAAGCGATCGCCCGTTCGCTGAAGCGCTCGGCCGAGGCCAGCCACCGCCGCAAGGCGGCGCCGTTCCGCTCGGCGATGTCGATGCTGACCTTTTACATCAACCGCGCCGGCTCCGGCCTCGAACCCAAGCAGAAAAAGGTCCTCGAGCAAGCCAAGGACGAATTGCGCGCGCTTTATCACAAGGACCGGCCGGAATGAGCGCAGCCTGACGCCGGCGCCGCAATGGCGCGGTTGGCCGCTCATGCTACAAAGGCCGTGGGGGGCCGCGCATGACGACGTTCGAATTCGTCTTTCCTTTGTTCGGGCTGCTCGTCGGGCTGTCGATCGCCGAGATGCTTGCCGGGCTGGCGAGAGCGCTGAAGAGCGAGCAGGACGTCCGCGTTGGATGGCTGACCCCGCTGCTTGGGACTTTGATCCTCATCAACCTCACCATGTTCTGGCAGGGCTCGTGGGAGATCCGCGACGCTTTCACCGCGACCAGCGCGTCGTTGCTGCTGATCCTGATCATCGGCGGGACCTATTTTCTCGCCGCGTCGATGGTCTTTCCCTCGGCCGGGGCGAAGGTCCGCGACCTCGACGAGCATTTCATGGCCAACCGCAAGGTGGCGCTGCTGGCGATCGCGGCGTGCAACTTGGCCTATTTCGTTCGCATCGCCCTGGCCGCGTCCGGCAGGCTGGATCCGTGGTGGTGGGCCGGCAATGGCCTGTTCCTGGCACTTCTTCTGATTGCCGCCTTCGTTCGCGACCGCCGAGCGATCCTTGCTGTCCTGGCGGTGCTTATTCTGTCGCACGGCATGTTGCTGTTCGCCGGCTAGGGCCTGTCCAGCCGGCCTAGCGCCGCATCCAGCGCCTGCAGGAACCGCGAGCGATCCGCCTTGCAGAATGGCGCCGGCCCGCCGACGACATCGCCGCCGGCGCGCAGGTCGGCCATGATCGCCCGGGTGGCGATGGCGCCGCCGATCGACGCCGAAGTGAACGGCTTGCCGTTGTGCCCGATCACCGTCGCACCGGCCTTAAGGCAGCGATCGGCGAGCAGGATATCGCTTGTGATCACCACCGTCTTTGAGCCCGCCTGGCCGGCGATCCAGTCGTCGGCCGCGTCGAACGCGTCCGACACCACCACCCGCTCGACCAGGGGATGGTCGGGGACCCGCAAATAGCTGTTGCTGACCACCCGCACCGGCACCTGGCGACGGAAGGCGACGCGATAGGTCTCCTCCTTCACCGGGCAGGCGTCGGCGTCGACCAGGATTCGGACTTGCGGCATCGGGCCCGCGCTTAGCACGGACGAAATAAGGGCGCCCGCCCGGCGAGCGCCCCGGAGCCAGCGCGTGCTCTCGCTGGATTAGTAGGTGTTGGTCGTGTTGTCCGTGGTTGTGTTGGTGTCCACCGCGTTCACGTCGTTCATGTCGACCGCGTTCATGTCGTTCATGTCGGTCGTCAGATTCTCTTCCATGCCGAAATTGTCGGTCACCATCATGTTGGCATCCGCGGCCAGATTATTCTCTTCCGCCCCGCCATTGCAGGCCGCGAGTGCGGCGAGCCCGGCAACGGCCAGACAGGTGTTGATGATCTTCATGAGGTTGTCCCCTGCTTGTGTCGACCGCGCTCCAGCGCATGGGGCGCGCAACGGTTCCCTAAAACTTCGGGTGAGCGAGTGGCTGGAACCTGCAGCCGCGCCACGGCGCTCAGCCGGTCAACGCCGGAATGATCCAGGCGGCGGACATGGCGATGACGACCAGCAGCAACGAAATGCCGAGCACCCAGCGCACGACATTCTCCTTGCTGCCGCCGCTCGCCTGCTCCTCGCTGTAATGCGGTTCGTCGAGATCGTCCGGCATCGCCTTGCTCCAGTTCGAAGGTCACCAATCTACGCCGGAACATGCCCGGTGCACAGGGCACCAACAAGCCATCCGTTGCGGACGAAATCTGACAGTGAGCTTAGGCGACCTTGTCGGCGTAGATCATTCGGCCGCCGGCGAGGCGCTTCATGATCCCATACTGGTCGTGGCGGCTGAACGCGAAGCAGCCCTGCGAACGCCCGAGCTTGCCATGGGCGCTGATCACGTCGGGCTCGGCATACCAGGCGTTGTGGATGACGATCGCCCGCGATTCGGCGTTGCTGTTGGTCCAGTCGTGACCGCGAACCCGCATCGAAAGGCCGTATTTGCCGTGATAGTAATCGCTGGTCGTATAGGTGCCGTTCGACGTCGCCTCCGACCCCGGAGTGTTCGAGAACTGCTCGAGAAAGCCGCAGTGGGCCGGGTCCGAGCCCTTGCCGTGCGCGACCCGATAGCTTTCGACGGCGCCGCTGCGCAGGTCGACCAGGTGGAAACGCGGGTCGCGCGAAGGCAGCGAGAAGTCGACGATGCCGATCGTGTCGCGCGCCGCGATCCGATGCGTGTCGAGCGCCGCCTTGGCGCGCTGGAACAGCAAAGGATTGATTCCGGCCGGCGCCTGTGGAGCGGCGGCAAGTGGCGCCAGCGGGTCAACCGGCGGCGGCGGCGCGTTATAGATTACCGAAGGAAGGCCAACACAGCTGGCCGCGGACGAGACCATCGCGGCGCCGGCGCCAATGGCGCCCCAGCGCAGCAATTCCCGTCGATTCACTGACGTTTGCCCCATCGCTCTCATGGACAGGCTTGTACCAAAATAAAGGTTAACGACCGCCAACCTTTTGTTAAGAGTTGCCCCGTTCACCGCTTTCAAGCGTCGGTTCACCGCAATCGCGCCGGAATCTCGTAACTTGATGTCGTTTCAGGGTGCTGCTAAGGGCCCGCGGCCGTCGCAGGCACGCTTGCGGCGAACAGATTGGTGCGCTCCCTCACATGCCGGACCTTCCACCAAGTGGGGGCGTTGTGGCTGGGGGGCTGCAATTCGAGAGGAGTTTGACGGGCCGTTTATGCAGATCATCGTTCGCGACAATAATGTCGACCAGGCGCTGCGGGCGCTCAAGAAAAAGCTGCAGCGTGAAGGTGTCTACCGCGAGATGAAGCTGCGGCGGCATTACGAGAAGCCGTCGGAGAAGCGCGCCCGCGAGCGGGCCGCCGCCATCCGCCGCGCCCGCAAGCTCGAGCGCAAGCGCGCCGAACGCGAAGGTTCGCGCTAAGCCTTTCTTCTTTGAAGCTGCGGCGCTAGTCGGACGGAATGTCCGTAAGCAGCCTCGCCCATCCTCCCCGTCACGGTGCCGCCGCAGCCAAATTCTGGCTGGCGGTACTGTTCCTCGTCGCTGTCGGAATCGGCCTTGCCTGGCTTGGCACCGCCTCGATGCGCGGCCAAACCACCGCCAGCGGCCTGGTCTTCCGCACCGTCGAAGCCGGCAGCGGACCGGTCATCACCAGCAATGACGCGGTCCTGATCGACTATGAAGGCCGGCTTCTCGACGGCACCGTGTTCGACAGCAGCGCGGCCCACGGCGGCCCGCAGGCGATCGCGCCGGGCCAGACCATTCCCGGATTCTCGGAAGCGCTGACGATGATGCAGAAGGGCGGCCGCTATCGCGTCCGGATCCCGCCGGACCTCGCTTATGGCGATGCCGATCAGCCCGGAATCCCGCCCAACTCCGAGCTCGAGTTCGATATTCAGGTCGTCGATGTCGCGCCCAATGCCGCGGCGATGGCGGCCCAGGCTCCGCCGCAACAACAGCCGTAACTTTTCGGCGCTTATTCAGGCTTTTGCTCGGCCTGGGGGCGGAGCGAGCTGCCGGCCCGGCCGCCGCGAAGCGCCTCGAACCAACTGACGGGATTGAACAGCTCGGTCGTTCCGTCGAGCGAGAAAGTGATGAACTCGGCACGGCCGCCGATATTCTCCCACGGCACCGGGCCGCCGAGGCCGTTTTCGGGCGGCCCGGCGGGGAAACGGCTGTCGGCGCTGCGATCGCGATTGTCGCCCATCAGGAAGACGTGGCCGGCCGGCACCGTGACCGGGCCGTAATCGTCGCCCGGGCTTCGGCCGAGATCGATGGTGTCGTAGCTGACGCCGTTGGGCAAAGTTTCGCGAACGATCGGCAGCCGGCAATAATCCTTGCCGTCGGCGCCGCGGACCAGTGATCCTGAAAATTCGAGCCCGCAGGGGACGTTGGCATCGACCGGGATCAGCGCCGGAGCGCGCCGCCGCCAGGGCACCATTTGGCCATTGAGGACCAGGCGTCCGCCCCGCACCTCGATCGTGTCGCCGGGCAGGCCGATCACCCGCTTGATATAGTCCTCGTTGCTGCCGGGCGGAGTGACGATGACGATGTCGCCGCGTGCCGGCATCTTGCCGAGCAGCCGCCCCTGCCAGTGCGGCAGGACGTGGAAGCTCGGGCTCACCCACGACCAGCCGTAGGGATATTTGCTGACCACCAGCCGGTCGCCCTTGAGCAACACCGGCATCATCGATTCCGACGGGATGTAGAAGGGCTTGGCGACGAAGCTGTGGAAGGCGAGCACCGCCAGCAGCACCCACAGCAGGCCCTTGATCTCGCGCCAGACCGCGGACCCCTTGCCGTCCTTGTGGTGGGCCTGCTTGGCGGTCGGGTCGTCCGCCGCCGCAGCGCTATTGTCGGCCAATCAGCTCTCCATCTTGCGGGCGGCGAGAATCACGAATGCCTGCGCCCATGGATATTCGTCGGTGAGTGTCAGATGAATGTCGATTGCGTGGCCGTCCGGCGCAAGGGCGTCAAGCCGCGCCCTGGCGCCGCCGGTGAGGTGGAGGGTCGGCTGTCCCGATGCAAGGTTCACAACTCCGATATCCTTCATGAACACGCCCTGCTTGAAGCCGGTGCCGACCGCCTTGGAGAATGCCTCCTTGGCTGCGAACCTTTTGGCGAGCGTCCCGGCGCGGGTGAACGGTCGCCGCTCGGCCTTGGCCTGTTCGACGTCGGTGAAGACGCGGTTGAGGAAGCGGTCGCCGAACCGTTCGAGCGACTTCTCGATGCGGCGGATGTCGCACAGGTCGGAGCCGATGCCGATGATCATCAGATGAGGTATCTTAACAGAAATGTCATGGTTGCCACGGCGGCGATGCCCGCTAGCAGCACAATCCAAAGGATCAGTTGCCGGAGCCGCTCTGGGAATGGTGCGAAGATGCAGATCACGACAGCAATGGTAGCAACAGGCAAGTAGCTGAAGAGTAGCAAGGGCGCGACAAGCTCGGAAAACCAACGGCCGTGCGAATCGTCGAGACCAATCCCCAACCAGACGAGACCGAGCAGGCAGCTCGGCACGTTTGCGATGAGAATGACGACTGCGGCAATTTCCAGCCGCCCCACTCTAAGACTCCTCATCGTGCTTCCCGCATAAGTTCGCGCATCCGGCGGACGCTGGCCTCGAGGCCGGTGAAGATCGCTTCGCCGACCAGGAAATGGCCGATGTTGAGCTCGGCGAGCTGCGGGATGGCTGCGACCGGCTGGACATTGGCGAAGGCCAGGCCGTGGCCGGCATGCGGCTCGATGCCGTTCTTGACGGCCAGCGCGGCGCAATCGGCGATCCGCTTGAGCTCCGACGCGCGCTCCTCGCCGGCGACATGGGCGAAGCGGCCGGTGTGGAACTCGAC
>CBIHLI010000015.1:0-11593 GCA_966210575.1 uncultured Sphingomonas sp. | reverse complement strand
TGGTCGACTTGCCGGCGCCCGACGGGCCGACGATCGCCAGCCGGGTTCCGGGCGGAGCGTCGAAGCTCAGGCCGGTCAGGATCTCGCGGCTCGGCTCATAGCCGAAATGTACGTCCTCGAAGCGGACGTGGCCGCCGCGGACCTCGAGCGGCCCGGCGCCCGGAGCGTCGACCACCTCGGCGGGATGGTCGAGTAGGTCGAACATCGCTTCCATGTCGATCAGCCCCTGGCGGATCGTCCGGTACACCCAACCGAGCATGTCGAGCGGCCGGAACAGCTGCATCAGCAGGCTGTTGACCAGCACCACGTCGCCCGGCGTGAAGCGGCCTTGGCTCCAGCCCCAGACGGTAAAGATCATCGCCCCGGCCATCATCAGATTGGTGATCAGCGACTGGCCGATGTTGAGCCAGGCGAGCGACACCTCGTTGCGGACGGTGGCCCGGGTGAACTGGGCCACTGCCTGGTCGTAGCGGCGCGCCTCGCGCTCCTCGGCGCCGAAGTATTTGACCGTCTCGTAATTGAGCAGCGAATCGACGGCGCGGCCAATGGTGCGGTTGTCGACCTCGTTCATCTCGCGCTGCAGCTTGGCCCGCCAGTCGGTCACCCGCCTCGTGAAGGTGATGTAGAGCGCGACCATCGCCAGCGTCGCGGCGACCAGTCCGGCGCCGAATTTGACGAAGAAGATGACGCAGATCGCGGTCAGCTCGATCAGGGTCGGGGCGATGTTGAACAGCAGGAAATAGAGCATCATGTCGATGCTCTTGGTGCCGCGCTCGACGATCTTGGTCAGCGACCCGGTGCGCCGCTCGAGATGGAAGCGCAGCGACAGCGAATGGATGTGGCGGAAGACCTGGCCGGCGAGGCGCCGGGCGGCGTCCTGGCCGACCTTCTCGAACAAGGCGTTGCGAAGATTGTCGGCAAGCACCCCGGCGAAGCGCGCGCCGGCATAGGCGAGCACCAGCGCGGCGACCACCGAGAAAGCCGCGGTGGTTCCGGTCATCCGGTCGATCACCGCTTTGTAGGCGAATGGCATCGCCAGCACCGCCGCTTTGCCGAGAAGCACAAGGACGACGGCGCCGATCACCCGCGCCTTCAGCTCGGTCGCGCCCTTCGGCCACAGCATCGGCAGGAACCGAATCAGCGGAGCGAAGCTGCCCCGCTCGTGCCCGCCGTCTGCTGCCTCTGCCATCGCGCTCTAGGTAGGGAAGGTGTCGAGCAGCGGCAAATCGCGGCAACGGCCGCTCGCCCGATGCGTTTCCGACATGGAGGAGAATGCTTTCATGTCCGACGTCATCGAACCGATGATCCATGAGGATCAGCTTCCCGGCAGCGAGGAAAAGCTCGAGCCGAAGCCCGACTGGCACCCGCGCTATCCGGGCTCGGGCCGGCTTGAGGGCAAGGTAGCGCTTGTCACCGGCGGCGACAGCGGCATCGGCCGGGCGGTCGCGGCCCTGTTCGCCCGCGAGGGCGCCGACGTCTCGATCGTCTATCTGTGCGAGCATGAGGATGCGAAGAAGACCGAAGCGATCGTCGAAAACGAAGGCCGCCGCGCAGTGACGATTGCCGGCGATCTCGGCAGCAAGGCCTTTTGCGAGGCCGCCGTGCAGGAGACGGTCGACCAGCTCGGCCGCCTCGACATCCTCGTCAACAACGCCGGCGAGCAGCATCCCGACAAGGACATTCGCGACATCACCGAAGAGCAGCTGAAGCGGACCTTCCAGACCAACATTTACAGCATGTTCTTCATCACCCAGGCGGCGCGGCCGCACCTGAAGCAAGGCTCGGCGATCATCAACTGCACCTCGGTGACGATGTACAAGGGCTCGGAAGACCTGCTCGATTACAGCTCGAGCAAGGGCGCGATCACCGCTTTCACCCGCAGCCTCGCCAAGAATCTGGTCAAGGACGGGATCCGGGTGAACGCGGTCGCTCCCGGGCCAATCTGGACTCCGCTCAACCCGTTCGGCGGCCAACCGCCCGAGGACATCAAGGACTTCGGCAAGAACACGCCGATGGGCCGGCCCGGCCAGCCCAACGAGGTCGCGCCGTCGTTCCTGTTCCTTGCCTGCGAGGACGCGAGTTACATGACCGGCCAGGTGCTTCATCCCGACGGCGGCAGCTCGACCTGCAGCTAGCGCCAGTTGACCGCAGCCCGCCCGCCCGCCGATAGCGCGGAGCGATGAGTGGCGGAGCCCAATTCAAGGACGCAGCCGAGGCGTTCCAGCGCGGCGACCTCGATCGTGCGCTCGCCCTCGCCGAGGACGCCGTCGGCTCGGCGCCGTCGCCGCAGTGGCAGCATCTGCTCGGCTTGATTCACTGCCGGCTCGGCCAACCGGAGGCCGGTGTCGATCACCTGCGCGCCGCCGCCGAGGCGGAGCCCGGCAATCCGGCCTTCCAAGTGATGCTTGCGCGCGCCCTGGTCGATGCCGGCCGGGTCGAGGAGCTGCTGGCGATTCCCGAGCCGCCGCCGCCGACCTCCCCGGCAACACTCGCCTTATGGCAATCGCGCGCCGAAGCTGCCGATCTGGCCGGAAAGGTCGACCTTTCGGTCCGCGCCTGGTCCGCGGTGATGGCCGCCGCGCCCCAGGACTGGCGGGCATGGGGCAATCTCGGCAACGCCCTCGCCAGGCAGCAGCGGCTGCCCGAAGCGGCCGACGCGCTGGCCGAGGCGGCACGGCTGAACCGAACCGAGCCGGCGGTTCGCGCCGATGCCGTCGCCGCGCTGGCGAAGGCGGGAGCGCAGCATCAGGCGCTGCTGCAGTTCGACGAGGCCGAGGCCGCCTTCCGGCGCGATTATGCGCTCGACCCGACGGATCGGTCGATCGTCCATCAGCTGGGCGTTGCCCTCGAGCGCACCAATCGCCTCGAAGAGCTGGCGAAGCTGCTCGACGATGCGTCGGCCGCCGGCATCGGCAAGCAGGAGCTGGGCTACCTTTGGGCGATCCTCGCCCGGCGCGAAGGCAAGCTTGAGGAAGCGCGCGACCTCCTGGCCGGTGCCGACCCGGCCGCCGATCCGGTCGCCTGGAACGCGCTCAGGGCCAAGATCGCCGACGCACTGGGCGACAGCGAGCAGGCGTTCGAGGCCGCCGCGGCGATGAACCAGGCAGCGATCGACCGTTCGGTCCGGGCCGAGGACCGCGACGAGTGGAGCCGCCGGACCAGCGCCTATCGCGAGGAGCAGCGCGAGCTTGCCGGGACGATCACTCCGGAATGGGCGGCAAAAGTGCCGCTGCTCGCCGAGCCGCCGCGGCAGCGGGTCGCCTTCCTGCTCGGCTTTCCGCGCTCAGGGACGACACTGCTGGACACTTTCATGCTCGGCCACCCGGAGATTGCCGTGCTCGAGGAACAACAGCTGGTCGGCGCGGCCGCCCAGGTGACCGGCCCGATCGAGGACTTGCCGACGGTCTCGAAAGCCAAGCTCAAGCAGGCGCGGGCCACCTATTGCGATCGCCTGGCCGAGTATGTCGGAGCCGGCTTTGCCGGGCTCGCGATCGACAAGTTCCCGCTCGACATGGCGTCGGCGCCGCTGATCCAGGCAATGTTCCCGGGCGCGCCGATCCTGTTCATGCAACGCCATCCCTGCGACGTCGTGCTGAGCGGCTTCATGCAGAGCTTCGGGTTGGTCAACTTCTCCGAAATTGCCGACGCCGCCGAATATTATGACGCGCTGATGCGGATCTGGACCGCCTCGCGCGAGACGATGGCGCTCAACGTCCACGACGTGGTCTACGAAGAGCTGGTCGGCGACCCCGAGGCGGTGCTGAAGCCGGCGATCGCCTTCCTCGGGCTCGAGTGGGATGACCGGATCCTCGATCACCAGCGCACCGCCAAGGCGCGTGGGACCATCCAAACCCCGAGCTACGACCAGGTGACGGAGCCGGTCACCGCCCGCGCCAGCGGCCGCTGGAAGCGTTACGCCAAGCAGCTGGAGCCGGTTTTGCCGATCCTGCTGCCCTGGGCCGAACGGCTCGGCTATCGCGACTGAGTTGGGAATTTTTCCCAACAGGCGGCCGTAAATCCCGCGATATTTCACCCAGTATCAAATCTCGACACTGATTTTCTTAGAGAAAAGCGATTTGGCACGGTCCCTGCATTGATAGCTCCGTGGGCCCAATGGTGGGTCCAAGTGAGACAAAAAAGGGAAAAACCAATGTTCGCCACCTTCGCCCCTGCCCGCGAGACCGTAACCGCCCTCGCCGCCGCCTTCATCACCGCGATGCTGTGCGTCAGCTCCGCGACCTCGCTGATCGCCTGAACGGAAACCGACAATGACCAATCGATTCCTGATCAACCGGCGCGACGCCAAGATCATGGGCGTCGCCGCCGGGATCGCCGATTACACCGGCTTCGACGCGCTGGTCGTCCGCCTCGGACTGGTCGCGCTGCTGCTTTTGACCGGACCGGTCGTGATCGTCTTCTACTTGCTCACCGGCTGGCTGGCGGCGGAACGCTAAACCTCCCGCGTCACAGCGGTACGGCGCACCCGCGCCGCTCCTCGCCGCCAACCCACAGAGTCACCGCGATCGGATAGACGGTGTCGGACATCCCGTCCGAGCAATCCCCCTGCGGCCGGGTCGCCATCACGAACGGCTGCCTGTCGAGCGCCCCCGACCAGCGGCCATTGTCCGCGGTCCCAGAAAATTTCGTCCAAATCCGAGTCCCGTTCTGATCCTCCGGCGTCGAATATGTGACGCAGCGGCCCTCGACCCGCGCCCCCCAGAAGGGCTCGGTGCCGATTGCCCGGATCGCGTTGGCGCCAATTGGCGCGCCATCCTGAACCCGGCACGGGCTGCTTTCCACGGAATCCGCTTCCGAAGGCACCGGCCCGGTGGGCGGTACCGCCCCGGCGGCCTGGCCGCCGTCGGCCGACTGCGGCGCCAACTCGTTCGCCGGCACCGGCGCCTGCTGCGGAGCGCCGCAGCCAGACAGAAGAAGCGCAAGCAGGATCGCGATGCGGGTCATGGCCGGACAATGCTCCTGCCCGGCGTTGGTGTCACGGCTTCTGGCGCGAAGCGCCCGGGAAAGGTAAACCTGCTCGCCCGGACTGAGGAGGAACAGCGATGCGAAAGCTTTTGATCGGATTGGCCCTGGCATCGATCGCGCTCCCGGCGCAGGCCGCGCTTCCGGTCGGGGCCAAGGCGCCCGACTTCACCACTACCGGGGCGATTGGCGGCAAGCCGTTCAAGTTGCATTTGCAGGAGCAGCTGAGCCACGGGCCGGTGGTGCTCTATTTCTTCCCCAAGGCGTTCACCAAGGGCTGCACGCTCGAAGCGCATGCCTTCAGCGAAGCGATCGGCGACTTCAAGAAGGCCGGCGCTCGGGTGATCGGAATGTCTGCCGACGATCTTGCCACCCTGCAGAAATTCTCGGTCGAGGAATGCCGCAACGCCTTCCCGGTCGCAACCGCCGGGCCGGCGGTCATCAAATCCTATGACGTGGCGCTCAAGCAGAAGCCGGAGCTGACCGACCGCACGTCTTATGTGATCGCCCAGGACGGCCGCATCGTCCTGGTTCATTCCGACATGGACTATAGCGCGCACGTGGCGAAGACGCTGGCGGCGGTGCAGGCGCTCAAAGCCAAGTAACGGCGCCGATCGGGGAGAGGACAATGGAGATTCGGACGGGACGGTTGGCGGCGTTGCTCGTCGCGGCGGTCGCGCTGACGGCGATGGCCGCGGACCGGCCGGCGGGCTTCAGCTTCGACCCACAGCCGCGCTGGCAGGAGGATCCCGAAACCGAGCAGCTGTGCGTGGCAATGGCGAGCGAGTGCGCCGGACAGCTCACCGACGGCCAGATCGACACGGTTTGGTCCTATGCCGAGCTATACAATGCCGACGGCTATCTGGTCGGGATGCGATCGCTGAAGTCGACCGGGTGCAAGCCGCTCGACGAGCGCATGCTTCTGTCGCACCGCCACTTCGTGACCGTGTTCAGCCAAGGGGATGCTCCGGATCTCGACGACATCACCGTCGAGGTCGCGGCCGGGGTCAATCGCGATGGAGTCCGCCTGGTGAAAATGGGCGAGACCCAGGTCAGCATCGGCTGCTGACCGGCGGGGCGCCTAGCGCGTCGCGACCTTGTCGGGCGCTTGCCCGGGCTTGACCGCCTTCTTGGTGTCGATCAGCGCCGCGATCGCCCTGCCGTCGCGCTTGTAGACGTCCGAATAGTCGACGATCTTGCCTTCGACGGTCGCCGCCGACGACATGTAGACGATGTACACCGGCAGCGGTTTCGGGAAATTCGCCTGGACCGACTTGCCGCTCGCGAGCGTCTCCTGAACCCTTTCCGGAGTCCATTCGGTGCCGCCCTCGGTCAGCAGGATCGTCGCCAGCTTGTCGATGTCCTTGGTTCGGATGCAGCCGTGGCTGAACGCTCGGACGCGGCTGTTGAAGCGCGACTTGGCATTGGTGTCGTGAAGGTAAATCGCCTTCGAGTTCGGCATCACGAACTTGATCTTGCCGAGCGCGTTCGACGGGCCCGGCGGCTGGCGCCAGCGCTGCGCCTTGCCGTCGGCGCCCTTGACGGCGACATAGCCGGCCTTGCCGCGGACGTCGCCCTCGATGCTCTTCGGAACTTCCCACCAGGGATTGAGGATGACTCCCGTGGCGACGACGCTGAGCTGCGGCGTTGGCGTCTTGATCGCCCCGGCGACCGCATAGTGGCGCGAGATCGTATCGCCATTCTCGACAAGCGCTGCGGTGTAGGCCGGCACGTTGACGATGATGTAGCGTTCGCCAAGGTCGCTCGGCAGCCACCGCCAGCGGTCGAGGTTGAGCCGAATCCGGTTGCGCTTGACGCTGTCGGACTCGGGCGTGATCTCGAGCGCGCGCTTGAGCGACGCATATTGCGGGTGCTTGGGAAGCAGGCCGATCAACGTGTCGGCAACCTGATGGGTGTGCAAGGCCCAGCGCAGAAGCTTATCCTGGCGGCCGTTGTCGAGATCCGGATCCTTGATCGTCCAATCGATGCGGTCCTTGCCGCGCACGTGGCCGAGCGCAAGATCGGACGACACGCGCTTGAAGCGGTCGGTCGCAATTTCGCTGAGCTTGACCGGGTCGCCACCTTGCAGCGCCGCCGCCAGGCCTTGCGGATCATAGTCGGCCGGGTCGAGCCCTTCCTTGCCGATCGCCTCGATGAAGCTCAGCAACTGCCGAGCATCGGACAGGTCCCACAGCGGCGGCGGAAGCGGCACCGGCTCGGACGCAGGCGCGGCCATCGGCGGCTGGACCTGGACGGGCACCGGAGCGCCCGTCGTCGGTTGCTGCGCCTGCGCCGCCAGCGGCAGCGCCGAAGCGCCGAAGAACAGCGCGAATGCGCGGAAGCGATTGTGGATTTTCACAGCTAGTCTCGCTCGTCGGCCCCTTCGTGAGACCATCCCATATGCCCGACCCGGACAATACACAGGCTGAACGGCCGCGGCCAGTGGCTGGAAGCCACAGTCGCCGACCAAGTCATTGGCCGCGCGAACCAATCCTTAAGCGATTGCGGATAATCGTCGGTTCGATGTGGACCGACGACATCTTCACCTTGATCCGGAACATCGACGCGCCGATAGTCGTCTACCCCGGCGGATCGGCGATTGTTGCAGTTGCGTCTAGGCCCCGGCGGAGCAGCTGCGCGTGGAGATGAGTTTTTCGATGATCAAGGCGCGCATCGCCGAAGCTTCCGAACCGAACGACCGGCGCCGGTCCGAACGGCTTCCGCTCGCCCTCGAGGTCAGGATGCGCGAAATGGGCGCCGACGGGGTCGAGGCGCGCGTGCTCAACATTTCCGAGAGCGGGTTCATGGCCGAATCCGAAGGCCGCTTCGAGGTCGGCTCGCGGGTCTGGCTGATCCTTCCCGGCCGCGACCGCGCCAGCGCCCTCGTCAAGTGGACGGCCGGCGACAAGCTCGGCGCCGAGTTCGCTGAGCCACTTTCCGTCGATTCCCTGCTCGGAAACTAAGCCACTCATCGATAGGCGAATTACCGGACCCTTGGTCCGCGCCCGTGTCCCGATTCAGGCCAGCCGTGCAACCCGCCACCGGTTTCGCTCGTTCACCGGCGCCGAAAGGAAAAAGCGATGCCTGCCACTTCAGGCCTGAACGAGACCTATCACCCGACCGTTCGCGGCTACCACGCCGTCTATCGCGAGCGCGACGTCAACCATTGTCCCGGCTGCGGCCGGACTCACTGGATAATCGGCCGGGTGTCCGCCGAATGTGCGTTCTGCGCCACCGCGCTTCCGCTCGCCGAGGCGAGCACCCATTCGCACAACCGGCCGGTCGTCATTCAGCACAAGAACCGCCAGCACCACCAGGCCTGGGCCGCCTAGCCCCGCTGGCCCCCTGGAGTCGGCCGCACCGGCACCGCCGCGTTGCACAGGTCGACGCCGCCGGCCGGGCGAATGAAGAAATCGTCATGGCGGTTGGCGCGAGCGCGCACATAATCGGCGAAAGCCGGACTGGTAGTATCGAGATATTGGAATGACGGCCGCTGATCCGATGGCAGCTGGCTGGCGAGCCTGATGCTGGCGATCGGGACATGCTGCGACGCTTCCTTGTAGAAGCCGAGCGCTTCGGTGCCGCGCGGCAGGCTGCTCATCGCCTCGAGGCCGCTGAGGACCCGGCCGACGACGGCGATATTGCGGTCGAGGTGCCGCGGCGCGTGGCCGATGACCGCGTACAGCTCGCCGCCCATGCCGGTGTCGGGCGACAAGCCGCGGCCGACACCGACGTAGGAGTAGCAGTGGGTCAGGCTGACCTTGCCGTCGGCGTGAACGGCGACCGGCCAACCATCGGCGTGGCCGGCTGCTGCTGCATAGGAATCGGGATATTCGAATCGGCGGATGGCATAGCCCTGCGCGTCCATTTCATACTCAGCCGGGGGCGTGGCGACGACGCCCTGCGGCAGCGGCTTTTCGGTTTCGTTATTGCCCCACTGGACGACATAATTGTCCTGGACCCGGTAGATCGCCGCGCCGTTCCAATAGTTCGCCTTGGCCAGCGCCCGGATATTGGCGACGTGGACCGGAGCGAAGGCCGGGGCGAGTTGGATGACGACCCGCGCGCCGCCGGCCAGCTCCATCACCAGCAGGTCGTCGGCGGGAATCGCCCGCCAGGCGCTGTCCGGCGCGGCGGCGATGATTTCGGTCGGTGTGTTCGGTTTGGGGGCCGGAGCGGCCTGGGCCTGGGCAACCGCGGCGAGCAGAAGGATCGGCAGCATTCGGGCTCCTTGTCTTTTGGCGCGGACACGATAGGCGCGCGGCGATGCATATTGCCAGCCTGATGCTGCTCGGCTCCGGCGAGCTCGGCCGCGAGTTCACCATCGCCGCCAAGCGGCTCGGCTGCCGAGTCATTGCTTGCGATCGCTATGCCAACGCGCCTGCGATGCAGCTGGCAGACACCTTCGAGGTCTTTCCGATGCTCGACGGGGCGGCGCTCCGCGCTGCGGTCGAGAAGCATCGGCCGGACGCGATCGTCCCGGAGATCGAGGCGATCGACACGGCGACTCTCGCTGCGCTCGAGAGCGAGGGCTGGCGGGTGGTGCCGTCGGCAAAGGCGGTTCAACTGACCATGAACCGCGACGGAATCCGCGACTTCGCGGCGCAGGAGCTTGGCCTGACGACCTCGAAATACCGCTTCGCCGAGAGCCGCGAGGAAGCGGTCGCCGCGGCCGAGGCGGTCGGCCTGCCGTGCGTCGTCAAGCCGGTCATGTCGAGCTCCGGCAAGGGACAGAGCGTCGCCGGCACCGCCGAAGAGGTCGGGATCGCCTGGGACTATGCGGTCGCCAACATGCGCGGCGACCGGCCGCGGGTGATCGTCGAGGAGTATATTGCCTTCGACAGCGAGATCACGCTGCTGACGGTCGCGACCAGCGACGGCGTCCTGTTCTGCGCGCCCGTCGGCCATCGCCAGGAGCATGGCGACTATCGCGAGAGCTGGCAGCCGGCGAACCTTCCCGCCGCCGCGCTGGCTTCCGCTCAGGACCAGGCGAAGCGCGTCGTCGAGGCGCTCGGCGGGCATGGCATCTTCGGCGTCGAATTCTTTATCCGCGGCGAGGAAGCGATCTTCTCGGAGCTGAGCCCGCGCCCGCACGACACCGGCATGGTCACCCTCATCTCGCAGTCGCCCAACGAGTTCGAGCTTCACCTGCGAGCGATCCTCGGCCTGCCGATTCCGGCGATCGAACTGGCCGGGCCGTCGGCCTCGGCGGTCATCCTCGCCGATCGCGAAAGCGAGAGCTTCGGCTACGACGGCATTGCCGAGGCGCTGGCGCTCGGCTCCGCCGACCAGCCCATCGACATTCGAATCTTCGCCAAGCCGAAGACCTTGAAGAACCGGCGCATGGGGGTCGCGCTGGCCCGTGCGGGAGGCATCGAGGAAGCCGTCGAGCGCGCCAAGTCGGCTGCGGCCAAAGTATCGATCCGCTATCCTGGCTGAGGAAGCCTTAGGGCGTTCCTGTGCGTTGCGATCGCGAGAGGAGGATTTCGATGCGCCTGATGATCATCGCAAGCGCGGCGGCGCTGGGCCTTGCGGCGTGCGACCAGCCCAATGAGACGCAGCCCGTCCGGAACATCACCGTCCGAAGCGCCCAGCAGCAGGAGCTGCACCAACTAAACGAGCTCAATCGGGCGATCGCTCTCAAGCGGGCGATCTACGATTCGGGCTACGCATGCAAGCGAGTGACCAGCTCGGGTTTCGTTACGACCTACAAGAATCTGGACATGTGGACCGCGAGCTGCGCCGACGGCCGCAATTGGGCGATCTTCACCGGTCCGGACGGAAGCGCTCAAGTCCGCGATTGCCGGGACGTCGAGCGCTTCGGGCTTCCGCAATGCGTGATCAGGCCAGAGGGAGCAGCGACGACCAACGCCGGCTGATCAATCGCAGCGGCGGCTTTCCTTATACTCGCCAGCCGAGGTCTTTTCCTTGACGGTCACGCACTTGCCCTGGCGAATTTCCTCGCGCCAGCTGCCGTCGGCGTTGGTCACCCGATTGCCTTTAGGGACGCGCTTGCCGTCCTTGATCTCGTAGTTCCAGCCCTTCGGCGTCGCCTGGGCCTGCTGGCCGGGAGCGGCATAGGCCGCCGCGGCCGCGGCAAAGCCGAGGCTGGCCACCAGCAGTCCCGCACCGATCCAAAGCATCTTCATTGCACTACTCCCTGAGCATCGATCGTTACGCGCCCGCACGTGAACCCGGCGTGAAGCCGGGCCGCACGAAAAAGCGCGCCAAAACGAGCGCTCATGCAAATGTGGGATGTGACGAAGTGCCGCGCAAGGCGGCGGAAGGAGGGCTAGCCCTGCCTCGCTTTGAAGCGGCGGTTGGTCTTGTTGATGACGTAGACCCGGCCACGGCGGCGGATCACCCGGCAGTCACGGTGCCGCGTCTTCAGCGACTTCAGGGAATTGCGAATCTTCATGGCCGGGCGCCTGCTCGTGTCTTTGATCGGATTTTCAGGAGGTCGTGAAACCGGCCGCTCCCCTATGGGGACGGCGCCGTCAAGTCAAGCTGGCGAGGCTTGGTTAGGGCTTCGCCTTCGGCTGGGTAGGGGCAAAAGTGTCGCCGAAATAATCGCCCTGGTACCACAAGGGCCGCTGGTCGGCATCCGCCAGCT
>CBIHLI010000014.1:0-11807 GCA_966210575.1 uncultured Sphingomonas sp. | reverse complement strand
CAGCACCGGCAGATCGCTCTCGCCCGATCCTGCCGGAGTCGTGCTTTCGCCGGTCAGCGGATTGACCACGGTGACCGATCCGGTCGCCAGGTCCACGCCGCTCAGGGAAACCAGCGTCTGTTCCGCGCACGAGACTGTGACCCAGGGGAGAAGGAAGAGGAGAAGGGCGACGACCTTCAGGCCATGGGCGAAATTGGCGAGACCCAGACCGCTGCCTGCCGCGGCTGAACCGGAACTGGTGGCGCCGCCGATGCCGTCGTCGGCGATCGCGGGTTCGACGGGCAGGGGATCGCTCGAGTCCGCCATCATCGTCCCCCTTCGTCCCCGCCTCAGGAGCGGCGATGTTCCGTCCGAAGCCGAGCCGGAGTCAAGCATTCACTCGACGGGCTCTGGCTCCAGCTCGGTGAAGCGATAGCGGTTGCGGATCCTGACGTTGAAATGGCGCCCCTTGCTGAAGGCGCGGCGGAAGGCCTCGGCGGCCTCGGGCGGCACGTCGTGATAGGCATAACGGCGGCCGGTCGTGAAGCTGATCTCGAGAAGGCGCTCCGAGGGCCGATACTCGAAGCCACGGATGATCGTCGAAGGCATGGAAGGTCAACGCTTCGGCCGTCAGCCGGGATGCAGGGTGGCGCCCCTTCAGCGAGCGGTTCCGCTCTCTGCCGAACGATGCGCCTAGAAAGGCAGCCAGCGGTTGCGCTCGGAAAAGCGCATATAGCCGGCATTCACTCCGAGGCGCAGCCCGACGCCGAGGCGGATCGGGATCAGGACGACGTCGCCGCGGCGAAGATATTGGGCGGTGAAGCCGCCGAGGACATAGGCGTGGCCTTCGGCGCCCGGGTAGCGCTTGAACAGGTCCTGGCTGTCGTGGAGGTTGTAGACGAGGACGAACACCTTGTTGGCGTCGGCGCCGAAATCGAAGCCGATCGAGGGCCCGGTCCAGTAGACGTCGCGCTCACCCTCGATCTGGTGGCGCATCACGCCGGAGCCGTAGCGAACGCCGAAGACGAAGGCGCCGCCTGCTTCCTGGCCCGAGATGTAGGCGACAGGCTCGCCCTGTTCGCGAAGAATGTCCTCGAGGATCCCGGCAAGGCCTTCGGCGCCTCGGCCGAAGACGCCTTCGGCGGCGCTGAAAACGTCCTCGCGCGGGACCGTGGCACTGGCTGTCGGGGAGGCGGCGGCCGGCGCTTCGCTGGTCTCGATGGCGGAATCATCGGTCTGATCGGTCGCGGGCCATTCCGAAGATTCGACCGGATCGTCCGCCGCCGGCGTTTCATAGCCGCTGTCGTCCCAGGCCGGCTGCTCCGCGTCGGGCTCGGCAGGAGCCTGATAGGGGTCGACCGGAGCCTGATAGGTGTCGGCCTGGTTCGGGTCGATCGTCTGGATCTGCGCCAGCGCCGGACCGGCCGTTATTGCCAGGGCTGCGGCCGCAACCAGATTCGCGAGACTCTTCAACATCGGCTTTCCCCACACGCTCTCCCGTGCAGAGTAGCGCCGATCGGGCTTGCCCTTCAATGAACGGGCGGCAGACCGAGTCGATCTTGCGCCGGAACGAGTCGGAACAGCCGGTTGAAAATTTCAAAGTCCGCCTATCATGGGGTCCTTTCACCGAGCGCTCGGAGCGTATTGCCTCTGTGATGGTCGCAGCTGACTTGCGCAGCGGCGCCTCAGCCGAAGCCGGACCTTTGCGATCGAAAATCATTAAATCGCGTGCGGTTTAGCAGTTGGTGACCTTTTATCCCTAGGGACGGCAGTTGAGTGAGGCCTGCCGACCATCAGGAACTATCAATGCACTACCAACTACTGCTGCCAAATTTCGTCGGCGGCTCGGTCCAATTCATAGTGGACGCGGCTGCCGACGGAGAAAATAGATGAAAAGTCTCCTGATAATCGATGACGAGCCGGCGGTTGCGCGGCTCATTAAAAAGGTCGCCGAAAGCTGCGGCTATACGGCGCAGGCAACCAATACGTCTGAGGATTTCACGGATGCACTGATTGCCCGCGAACCTGACGTGATCGTTCTTGATCTGTCGCTGCCCGATGTCGATGGAGTCGAACTGCTACGGTTTCTCAGCCTTACCAAATGTCGCGCCAAGATCTTGATCATCAGCGGCTTCGATCCGAGAGTTCTCGAGACGACCGCGAATCTCGGGGGCGAACTGGGGCTCTATATAGCCGGCACACTCGCAAAACCGGTCCGCGTCGCAAATCTACGAGAGGCTTTTGCAGGCCTCGACAAGATCGCCGCGTAATGGGCGCGTCGAAACCACCGCGCCTAACGCTGAATATTCTCGAGCGCGCTGCTGCCGTCGGTGAATTATTTCTGATGTATCAGCCAAAACTGGATTTGCGGACCGGCCAGATTTGCGGCGTCGAAGCGCTTGCCCGCTGGCACCATCCTCGCCACGGTCCGGTCGAGCCTTCGACATTCATCCCGGCGGCCGAGCAAGAAGGCCTTATAGACTGGTTCAGCGAGTGGGCCCTGACCTCGGCGATTTCTCAATGGACGTCTTGGCGGGAAGACGGTCTCGACGTTGAACTCGCTGTCAACATATCCGCTCTCAATCTTGAGCACCTTCGTTTTCCCGACATGGTCAGGAAATTGTGTGCCGATCAAGGCGTTCCGCCAAGCCGACTGATGCTGGAGCTTACCGAGGGCGCAACGCAGAAGGCCACGCGCCTCATGGATACGATCTCTCGATTTCGTCTCAAGGGAATCGGCATCTCGCTCGACGATTTTGGGACCGGGTTCGGCTCGCTCGTTCAGCTTCGCAGCCTTCCCTTCACCGAACTGAAGATCGACCGGTTGTTCGTGTCGGATCTGCTTGCCTCGCGTTATTCTCGCGCTATCACCCGCGGCCTGATTGCCATGGCCCACGAACTTGGTTTGACTGTCACCGCCGAAGGAGTCGAGGACCTTGCGACCCTGCAAGCACTCACTGCTTTCAACTGCGATAAAGCGCAGGGTTTCCTCATCGCGCGTCCGATGCTGGGGGACCAATTTCAGATGTGGTTGCGAAAATGGGTCGCGACGGATTTCATGACAGGGCTGGAGCGCCGGGATGCCACGCCAACAATCGTCAGGGGGGCAGCGAAACGCGCCTAGTCTGCCAATATTCGGGTCAGTCTTGGTAGCACCTTATGCCGATGTGACTTGGAAGTATGTTTCCCGCACTCGCTTCGAACGCTTCAAGTAGGCAGTCCAGGCCGCGGCAACGGCAAAGTTGATTCCTAATGTGGAGGCGGCATTCGAGGGCGCCACTCCGCCTTTCAAGTATGCTTCGGAAATAAGCAGCGCAACTGCGGCGATCGGGCTCGAAATCCAAAGGATCAAAATAGCGGCGCTTATCGCGCCAGGAGTCCGATCGCGCCACAGCCTCAGCCCGCCATAGATACTCAACGTCGCGACGCCCAGGATGATGACCCAGAAAACCGAAGTGTTGATCAACCACGTGCTGTTTGTGGGTAGCGAAGGATCGGTGCTGCCTGCAGCATGCATCCTCTTCCACATGATCGCGCCGGCTAGAGGACGCAGAAGAACCATCCAGAGGATGAGTAGTCCCAGCCAGCCACCAATTCCGACCAAATCACGCCGCTTCGTCATTTCCTCAAGCCTCAGTTCGCCGAAATGGAATGATCCACTCAATTAATCGCAATCCGTCAACGACCGATTGACGCACCGCTGTGGGCATTCGGGTATTCACCTGCTGAATGACGTCTCTACTGCAACCAGTTTTCATGGTCTGGTTAGTTTTTTCCGATATGCAATAGGGGAGGCGTCGCCGCAGATCAGGCGTAGCGCGCGACATCCAGGGGTTGATTGGACGTGAAGCTATTTCGGGCTGTTCGGCATTTCGTGCGTTCGTCGCTGTCGCGGCAATTCGTGCTGGTGGTAGTTATCGTCAATGTCGCTCTGACTACCATGCTCGGCTGGGAGCTGATTGATCGCGATCTTGCGACACTCGATCAGTACAGGGCCACCCGGGCCAAGGGCATTGCCCAACTTGTTGCGGCCAACGGTGCTCCGGCCCTAGCTCGAGATGACCGGGTTGAACTTCTTCGCCTCGCGAAGGCCGCGACGGGTTCGAATTCGGTAAATTACATCGTGTTCCAGAATGCCGACGGCCGCGTTGTCGCCCACACGCGGACTGGTGCCGGGACCAACGAAAGTTTTCTTCGCCCGACATTTGCAGGCGAATCTCAACCCCGCCTTTTGTCGAGGAGCGAGGAGGCATTCCTCGCGGCAGCCCCCGTTCAGTGGAATGAAAGCCGGATCGGATCGGTGCAGGTCAGCGTAACCCGGCGCGATCTCGCGGACGCGCAGCGTGAGATAGGAATGTTTGTTCTTCTTTACGGGGCGGCCGTCGTACTGCTCGGCGGTCTAGTCGCCTTCTTGACCGCCAGGAGCGTGACCGAGCGGCTTGCCAAGCTTGCCATCGTTGCGGACAGGTTCCGGCTCGGTGAACACCATGCCAGGCTGAAGGACGACAAGCCGGACGAAGTTGGTTCAGTAGCGCGCGGAGTGAACGCGATGCTGGAAACGCTTACCGCATCCGAGCGGTCGCTAAACGACGTGTTTCGGTTCGCGCATATCGGTTCGTGGCGATTCGCTCCTTCCAGTTCCCAATTGACCTTGTCACAAACAGCTCAAGAACTGTTTGGCCTCGACGGATCAACGGCGCCAACGGCGGAAGCCTTTCGCAGAGTCTTGTCATCGCGTCAGCAGAGGAACCTCACGAGACTGCTTGACTCGGACGACGCTGATCGAACTTTCAGCTTCAACTTCACCGTGCCGGGACCGAACGGCTCACGGCGCATCTGCTGGGCCGAGGCGCGAGCCGAACGCTGTCAACAGACTGGAGAGCGCGTGCTCGTTGGAATTTGCCAGGACATAACGGAGCGCGAAACAGCCATTGCCCAGCTTCGTCAGGCCCAGAAGATGGAGGCGGTTGGTCAACTCACGGGAGGCCTTGCGCATGATTTCAACAATCTTCTGGCGATTGTGATCGGAAATCTGGACCTGCTGGAGGAGGAGTTCACCAGCGGATCACATGCTCGTGAGTGTATCGAAGAAGCGCTTGCGGCGGCGCTGCGCGGCTCGGAGCTCACCCGGCAGCTGCTCGCTTTTTCCCGCCGTCAGCCCCTCTCCCCAAAGGAGGTTGACCTCAACGAATTGGTCGCAGGAATGTCGACGTTGTGGCGACGCACGTTGACTGAATCCATCGAGGTGCGGGTTCATCTGTCTGACAGCCTCCGCTCGACGAAAGTAGACCCGACCCAAGTAGAATCCGCAATCTTGAATCTGGTAATCAACGCCCGCGACGCGATGCCGAACGGAGGCGTCCTGACCGTCGAAACCGCCAATGTGTCGATCGAGGAGAGCGAATGGGGTGATAGTGATGAACGTGATGTTCCATCCGGGGATTATGTAATCGTTGCGGTCTCCGACACCGGTACCGGAATGCCTCCGGACGTAGCGGCTCGGGCATTTGAACCATTCTTCACTACTAAGCCGGTCGGCATGGGAAGCGGCTTGGGGTTGAGCATGATATATGGCTTTGCGAAGCAGTCAGGCGGAACCGTCAAGATTTACAGCGAGCTAGAACAAGGGACTACCGTCAGATTATACCTTCCCGCAAGCTCTATAGGTAGAATTCAAACAGTCGAGATGGAGAGCGCCGCATCGATGCCACTTGCAGCAAACGAGACCGTTTTACTGGTTGAGGATAATGACAGTGTTCGTCGAGTTGCCGCGCGCCAGCTAGAAGAACTGGGTTACTCTGTTCTGACCGCGAATGACGGACAGGAGGCGCTTGCAATTCTCGAAGAAGGCGAGGGCATTGATCTTTTGTTCACCGACGTCGTGATGCCGGGCGGCATGAACGGCTTTGAACTTGGCCAGATTGCCCTGACGCTCAATCCCAAGTTGAAAATCCTTCATACGAGCGGATTCACCAGGCCCGCCGCTCAAGAAAACATCGAGACGACGCATGCTCTTGAGTTGCTGACAAAGCCGTATCGTAAGATAGATCTCGCCGTCAGGCTGCGACAAGTTTTAGACACGCCCAACGCTTCTGGAAGCTAGCTGCGAAATAGCCTCGTCCTCAATCAACTATGAACCGTCTGCGCGTGAGCGTTGCGCCGATGCAAGCGGCCCTCGCAAGTCCGCCGTGACAAAACCGGAGAATTCAGCCGGTTCGGTTGATCCTCCAAAAATGCCCCTATATAGGCCGTTCCGAAGGGCCTTCCCGGAGACGTGGGTGAGTGGCTGAAACCAGCGGTTTGCTAAACCGCCGTAGGGTGTTTAACCCTACCGAGGGTTCGAATCCCTCCGTCTCCGCCAGGCGTTCGCGCCGCCGACCCCCTCTTTCCATGGATTCCCGCCGCCGATCGGGTTAGCCTGTCCGTCCGAGCAAGCGGCCCCGCTGGGTCCTGTTCCTGTCCTTCAAAAAGGGGAGAGAGACGATGTCGGTATATATGGTCGAGCGCGATCTTCAGGGAATCGCGATGGAAGATCTCGCCGCCGCCCAGAAAGCGGCGATCGGCAAGGCCGCCGAGATGCAGAGCGAGGGATCCGACATCCGCTATATCCGGACCACCTTCGCGCCCGAGGACGGACGCTGCATGTGCCTGTTCGAGGCGGAGTCCGACAGCGACGTGAAGCGTCTCAACGACGAGGCAGGCCTGCCCTACAACCGGGTCGTTCCCGCTCTGGATCTGACGCCCTCTTCGTAAGGCCAGGCCCCGGCTGGCGGCGAAATCCAGGAATCGCGGCAGAGTCGAAGTGAACGGCGACCGCCGGTGCGCCGTGCCGAATCCGAGCTTCGACCCGGAAGATCGAGGCTCGGCAGGTCTGACCCGCGCATCGTTTCAGCGAACTTGGTGGCCGCACCACCGGTTCGTTCATCGCAGGTACCGGATCGGCGCGCTCAACTCCGGTGAAGACATCGGAGGATCATATGCGTGCAGGCTTTTTCCTGATCGGGCTCGCGGCGATGACGGCGACGGCCGCCCATGCCGAAAGTCAGTCTTCGAACACCAGCTCGAACAGCTCCTCGAACAACGGCGTCGTTCGCGACCGGATCGTCGATACCTATTGCGCCGACGGCTATTGCGAGCGCTACGTCAGCCGCCGCCTCTATCGCGATGACAGGCGCCATCGCCGCTATCGTGACGGCGCTCACCGACGCTATCGGAACCATGACCGGGTCCGTTACGACGATCGGGACGACGACGACTGATTTCCGCCGACGGCTGTCGATTCCGGCGGAGCCGCGTCACCGGGATCTGCCAGGGTCTGGCTACGCCTTCTCGGGCGACATCCCTGCTGGCCGGTGCGATTTGCGGCGTCCGATCCTCGGAATCAGCATCCCGACGCGGGAGCGATATTGCTCATAATCGTCGCCGAACAGGCGGACGAGGTCGCGCTCCTCGTGTCGCACCCCGATGAGCATGTAGACCGACATGCCCGCCGCCAGCAGCAGGTGTCCGGCCGTCATGTGCGGAGTGGCCCAGAAGGCGAGGAAGAAGCCGAGATAGAGCGGATGGCGGACCCAGCGGTAAAACAGGGGCTCGCGCATCACCGGCGCCGCCGCCTTGCGGCCGGACGCGTGGAACCAGGCCTGCTGAAGGCCGAACAGCTCGAAATGGTTGATGAGGAAGGTGCTGATCAGAACCACCGCCCAGCCAAGGCCGAAGATCGACCACAACAGCGCCTGCCCGGCCGGCGCCTCGACGCTCCACAATGTCCCGCCGATCGGCCGCCAGAAGGCGAACAGGAGGATGAGCACGAGGCTCGCGAACAGGACGAACAGGCTCCGTTCCGACTGCGGCGGTACGAAGCGGGTCCAGGCGCGCTTGAAGGCCGGCCTCGCCATGATGCTGTGCTGAAGGCCGAACAAGGCGATCAGCGCCGAGTCGATGACGATGGCGACGGCGACCGACGCTTCGGGGCCGCGGTCGACCGAACGCGGGACGAGGCTGAAATCGCCGACGAAGGCGATCAGATAGAGGAAGGTGGCGAAGAAGATCGCATAAGCGATGAGGGCGAAGATCAAAGTCGCGGCTTTGGACATGACGACCTCCTGGATCCAGGCCCTTCCTTGTCCGTCCAATCGGACGCCGCGCCAATGATCGGTTCACCGAAATTTTTGATCGAAACGCCGGCCATGCTATGATCGGGACTGGCGATCGCGGCCGGAGGACCGGGCGATGCAGGACTCGGCGTTCGGACAGACGGAGACTGGCCCCCAGTTCGGTGCGGCCGGCGGTGCGGACGGTTTGGCCGCGGCCCGTCTCGATCCCGCCACCGACCGGGCGCTGGCGATCATCCATCGCAATTATTCGGACCGGTTGAGCGTTTCGTCTCTGGCGCGCGAGGCCGGAGTGTCGCGGACCGTTCTCGCCGACAGGTTCAACCGGCTGCTCGGCACCTCGCCGATGCGCTATTGCACGCGCTGGCGGTTGCGGATGGCCGCGGATCTGTTGAGGACGAGCCGGAAAAGCTCGGCCGAGATCGCCTTCGAGAGCGGGTTCGGAAGCGAGGCAGCCTTCAACCGCGCCTTCAAGCGGGTCTATGGCCAGCCGCCGATCGCCTGGCGCCGCGGCCGGTCCGCGGCCCGGGACGATGACGGCCTTCCCGAGCAGCAGGTGAAATATTGCACCGCCGCCGACGGCACGAGGCTGGCCTGGGCCGCGGTCGGGAGCGGAAGGCCGCTGGTCAAGACCGCCAACTGGCTCAATCACCTCGAATATGACTGGCACAGCCCGGTCTGGCGCCACTGGATGAGGGAGCTGACCCGCGCGAACCGGCTCATCCGCTACGACGAGCGGGGCAACGGACTGTCGGACTGGGAGGCGCCCGATCTTTCGTTCGAGGCCTTCGTCGACGATCTCGAGACCGTCGTCGACGCCGCCGGGATCGACCAGTTCGACCTGCTCGGAATCTCGCAGGGCGCTCCGGTCGCGATCGCTTATTCGCTCCGCCACCCGGGACGGATCCGCCGCATGATCCTGCTCGGCGGCTATGCGCGCGGCTGGGCGCTTCGCCTCGAGGGCGAGGATCTGGCCCGCCGCCAGGCGATGGTGACCCTGACCCGGACCGGCTGGGGCAGCGACAATCCGGCCTATCGGCAGATGTTCACCGGCCTCTACATACCGGGCGGAAGCGCCGAGCAACTGGGCTGGTGGAACGAGCTCCAGAGGATTTCGACCTCGCCGGACAATGCGGTCCGGCTCCAGCACGCGCTTTCGACGATCGACGTGGCCGCGATGCTGCCCCAGGTGACGGTGCCGACCCTGGTCGCCCATGCGAGGCGGGACCATGTCATCGCGTTCGAGGCCGGGCGGCAGCTAGCCGACGGCATAAAAGGCGCCCGCTTCCTCGAGCTGGACAGCGACAATCACGTCCTTCTGGAGGAGGAGCCGGCCTGGCATAGCTTCGTGGCCGCCAGCCGCGACTTCCTGGGTGGTTGAGCGCTCGTCGCGAAGACGGTCCCGCCTCATCGCCCGCAACGGCCAGCTTAGGCTTTGGCATCGACGGCCGGCGCTGCTAGGCGGCGGGACATGCTGAGCCTTCATTTCATCCGCGAGAATATCGACCTGGTCCGCCGCGCCGTCGGCGAGAAGAACGTCGCGCTCGACCTCGATTCCCTGCTCGCGCTCGACGGCGACGTCCGCGAGCTGAAGACCCGCGTCGACACCCTCCGCCGCCAGAAGAACGAGATCAGCGACGGCTTCCGCACCGCCTCGCCCGAGGATCGGCCGGCTTTGGGCCAGCGCGCAAAGGCGGTCGGCGCCGAGATCGGCGAGGCCGAATCGAGCCTGGCCGAGAAGCAGGCCGAACTCGACGCCCTCATGCTTCGGGTGCCCAACATCCCCTGGGAGGGCGCACCGGTCGGGCCCGACGAAAGCTTCAACACGGTCGTCCGGACCGAAGGCCGGATTCCGGACTTCGATTTCGAGCCGAGGGACCATGTCACGCTCGCGGAGATGAACGATTGGGTCGATCTGTCGAGGGTCGTCCAGGTCTCCGGATCCCGGATGTACGCGCTCAAGGGGCGGCTCGCCTTGCTCGAGCAGGCGCTGATGTTCTGGGCCCAGCAGCGGCTGTCGGCGGAGGGCTTCACCCCGATCACCGTGCCCGCCCTCGTCCGCGGCCAGGCCTTCCTCCAGCAGGGCCATTTTCCCGGCCACGAGGAAGAGACGTATGAGGTGCCGAAGGACGAGCTCTGGCTCGCCGGCACCGCCGAGATCGCGCTCACCAGCCTCCATACCGGCGAGATATTGGAAGGGGCGCAGCTCCCGATCCGCTATGCCGGCTATTCTCCCTGCTTCCGGCGCGAGGCGGGAAGCGCCGGCCGCGACGTTCGCGGGCTGCTCCGTGTCCATCAATTCTACAAGGTCGAGCAATATGTGATCTGCGCCGACGATCCGGAGGAATCGGCCAAGTGGCACGAGCGGCTGCTCGCCAATGCCGAGACGATCGTCCGCGAGCTCGAAATTCCCTATCAGGTGGTCGAGACCTCGACCGGCGACATGGGCCTCGGCAAATATCGGATGAACGACATCGAATCCTGGGTTCCGACCCTCGGCAAATATCGCGAGACCCACAGCTGCTCGACGCTTCACGACTGGCAGGCGCGGCGGGCGAACCTGAGGTGGCGGGATTCGGACCGAAAGGTGCGCTTCGTCCATACCCTGAACAACACCGCCATCGCCTCTCCCCGGATCCTCGTTCCGCTGCTCGAGAACCACCAGACCGCGGACGGGCGGGTTCGGCTTCCGAAGGCGCTCCAGGAGCTGATGGGTGGCGAGTATCTCTGATTCCTCGAGGCCGCCGCTCTGGCGGCTGGCGGCGGAGGCGGTCTCGCTGCTCGCTCGCGCCTATCGCGCGTTCGGGCGGCTCGGCGAGCGCGGCCCCGCCGACGGCGAGAAGCTGATGGTCATTCCCGGGTTCCTCGCCGACGATCGGACCACTCTGGGGCTTCAGCGCGCGCTTGCCCGGGCCGGCTACCGGGTGACCGGCTGGGGGCTCGGGCTGAACAAGGGCGTTCGCGCAGACACGCTCCACAAGATCGTCGATCGGGTCGAAAGGTTCGGCGGCGGCCGGCCGGTGATCCTGGTCGGCTGGAGCCTCGGCGGGATCTATGCCCGCGAGGCGGCGAAGCTTCGTCCGGACCTGGTGTCCAAGGTGATCACGATGGGATCGCCTTTCTCCGGCGACCGGCGAAGCAACAATGTCTGGCGGCTCTACGAATGGGTCGCCGGTCACCCGGTCGACGAACCGCCGATCGCCTCGATCCTCGAGGAGAAGCCGCCGGTGCCGACCTTGGCTTTGTGGTCGCGAAAGGACGGGATCGTCGCGGTCTGCGCCGCCCGCGGCGAGCCCGGCGAGAGCGATTCCCAGATCGAGCTGGACTGCGGCCACATGGCGTTCGCCGTCAGCGGCCGAGCTTTTCCCAGGATCGTCGAGGCGATCCGAAGCTTCTAAACTTCCCCAATGGCGGGACCAGAATCCCCCAGGAAGGCCGCCGCCACCTCCGGCGGCACCCTCAGTGGCCGGCCCGTCGCCTTGTCGAGAATCGCCCAGGTCGTCTTCGCCCGCACCTTGAGCCGGCCGTCATCGCCGACGAACTCGACATGGCGGTCGAATCGGGCGCCCCTCGGCGCTTCGCCGACCCAGGTCCGGCCAGTCACACTCTCGTCCGGACCGGCGGCGCGCAGATAATCGATCTCGTGGCGGACGACGACCCAGACATAGGCGTCGCGATGCTCGGGCGGAGCCGCCGCGTTCCAGTGAGCGGTGGCCA
>CBIHLI010000013.1:0-11848 GCA_966210575.1 uncultured Sphingomonas sp. | reverse complement strand
CAGGCGAGCAGCGCCTCGACCGGCCAGCGGACCATCGGCTTGCCGCCGATCGGCACCAGCGCCTTCAAGTCAGTGCCGAAGGCCGCCGCCAGCGGGTCGCTGCCGGGCCGCGAGCCGGCCAGCACGACGGCGGTCGGCTTGCTCACGCCAGCCACGAGCTCACGGGCTCTCCGCGATAGGCCCTGGCTTCCGCCTGCGCGAAGCGGACGGCGTGGAAGATCAGGGACAGGATCGTCCACAAGGCGACCAGCTCGAGCCCGATGTCGGGCCGGCCGAACAGCAGGGCGCCGACCAGCAGGACCATGTTCGGGTTGCGCCGCGCGGTCACCAGCCGGAACCGGCTGTCGGCCTGTTGCCAGACGTGGATGTGCATCTTGAAGCGGGCGATGAACAGGCCCTCGATCACCCGCTGGGCGATATAGCCGCCGACGATCGCGGCCAGCAGCATCGCTTCATACACCGGCTCGAGCGGCGTGCCGTAGCGGTCGAGGCCGTGCGCCCACGCCCAATACCAGAAAGGCGGATGGATGAGGTCGATTCCATGGTCGAACGCCTCGCCCCATTTCGACGAGGCGCCGGTACAGCGGGCGAGCTTCCCGTCGACCGTGTCGAGGACCATGAAAGCGAAGCCGGCGAGCACTCCGAGCCAGTAATTGCCGAACCAGAAATAGAAGAAGGCGAGCAGGCACAGCGCCGCGCCGACCGCGGTGACAATGTTGGGCGTCAGCTTCGCCTCGGCCGCCCAGCGAGTCAGGTAGAAAGCGGGCTTGCGCCACAGATAGAGCGTCAGCGCGTCGGTGACGCCCTTGTACGATGCGTCATAGGCCGCTCGCTCGACCGTCTCGACAGTGTCGGCCTCGAGCCGAAGGACGAACGGCCGTTCGCGCTTCCGAAGCTCGTCGTAGTTGACCTCGCTGGTTTCGGCGTCGATTCGCTCGAGACCGTCGAGCGATCCGCCCTCGCCCGTCATCGCCCGCTCAACCGCGGTTGCGCCCGAGGAATCGGGCACGTGGGCGAGCACCGCCTCGCCGCGGAACAGCAGCACGCTTGCCGGTCGCGATCCGACCAGCCGCAGCCAGGCCGGATCCCAGGCGAAAGCCAGGTTGGCGAGGATCGCCGGATTGCCCGCCGCGGCCGCCCGGGCGGCTTCGAAACCGGCATTCCTGGCCAGCCGGCAGGCGCGCTCCTCGGCGTCCATGCCGAACACCCGATTCGGGTTTGCTCCGACGGGAATGAAAACGGGGTGGTCGTCGTCCATCAGAGGCGCTTCTTACGGGCGCGGGCGCTCACGTCAAAAGCGCGTTAACCGCCACCCGCTTGCTGACGGAGCGTATTTCGAGCATCACCCCCGCAGATGACTGGGGATCGGCCACAGGGGACCGAAGAGGGGCACGGAGCGACCTACCGCATGGCGGGGGCGATCACCATTGCGCGCGCCGCCAGCACGGCCCGCGAGATCGCCGCCCAGCCCGACCCGCTGACCATCGACCTTAGCGAAGTCACCCGGATGGACACGGTCGGCGCCTGGCTGGTCTACCGCACCGTCCGTGACCGAAAGGCCAGGGTCGTCGGCGCCAGCGAGCAGGCGAAAAGCCTCCTCGAGCAGGTCGCCGAGGCCGACAAGCCGGTCAAGGTTCATCCCGAAGAGCGCGGCGGCTTCATCGGCCTGCTGCGCGAAATCGGCGAATGGATGGCCGAGGTCGGCGACACCCTGCTCGGCCTGCTCGGGTTCTTCGGAGCGACGTTGATCGCTTTCGCCAATTTGATCCGGCGGCCGAAGCGGTTCCGGGTCAATGCCGTCGTCCAGCGCTTCGACGTCGTCGGCGTTCGCGCGCTCGGGATCATCGGGCTGATGAGCTTCCTGATCGGGATCGTCATCGCCCAGCAGGGCGCGGTGCAGCTGCAGCAGTTCGGCGCCGAGATCTACACCATCAACCTCATAGGCCGGATCACGGTCCGCGAGCTCGGCACATTGATGACCGCGATCATGGTCGCCGGCCGCTCGGGCTCGGCGTTCGCGGCGCAGCTCGGGACGATGAAGATTACCGAGGAGATCGACGCCATGCGGACGATCGGCGTGTCGCCGATCGAGGCGCTGGTCGTGCCGCGGCTGATCGCGGCGGTGGTGATGATGCCGTTGTTGGCGTTCTGGGCGATGCTGACGGCCTTGTTCGGCGGCGGAATCTTCGTCTGGCTCGACCTTGGGATCCCGCCGCTCACCTACGTCCAGCGGCTCCAGGAGGTGACTCCGATCACCGACCTTTGGATCGGGCTGATCAAGGCGCCGGTGTTCGGCTTCATCATCGCTTTGTCCGGCTGCTTCCAGGGGATGCAGGTTGAAAGCAATTCGGAAGAGGTCGGGCAGCGGACCACCACCGCGGTCGTCCAGTCGATCTTTCTCGTGATCGTGCTCGACGCCGTCTTCGCCGTCTTCTTCAGCTCGCTGGGTTGGCGATGACGACTCCCAAGGATTGCGATCCGATCATCACCGTTCGCGGGCTGCGCAACGCTTTCGGCGAGCAGGTCGTCCACGAAAATCTCGACCTCGACGTCTGCCGCGGCGAGATTCTTGGCGTGGTAGGCGGCTCGGGCACCGGCAAGTCGGTCCTGATGCGATCGATCATCGGCTTGCAGAAACCGGACGCCGGCGAGGTCGAAGTGCTCGGCGAAAGCATGCTCGACCGCGACGAGGACGAGGCCAAGAGCATTCGCCGCCGCTGGGGAATCCTGTTCCAGAACGGCGCCTTGTTCTCGACCCTGACGGTCGCCGAGAATGTCGAGGTGCCGATCCGCGAATATTTTCCGTTCATCGATCAGCAGCTGCTGGACGAGATCGCGTCCTACAAGATCGCGATGAGCGCGCTGCCGCCCGATGCCGGCCCGAAGTTTCCGTCGGAGCTGTCTGGCGGCATGGTGAAGCGCGCCGGCCTAGCGCGGGCGCTGGCGCTCGACCCGGAGCTGTTGTTCCTCGACGAGCCGACCGCCGGCCTCGACCCGATCGCCGCGGCGACTTTCGACGAGCTGATCCTGTCGCTCCAGAAGAAGCTGGGGCTGACCGTCTTCCTGATCACGCACGACCTCGACACGCTGTACGCCATCTGCGACCGTGTCGCCGTGCTCGCCGACAAGAAAGTGATAGCGGCGGCGCCGATACCGGAACTGCTGAAGTTGGATCATCCGTGGATCCAGGAATATTTTAACGGGCCGCGCGGACGTGCTGCGGCCGATACGGCTCAGGAGCACGCCGAAACGCTGGGGAGCATCGAGGCCTGATGGAGACGCGGTCGAACTATATCCTTGTCGGTGCGGTCACGCTGGCGATGCTGGCGGGCCTGCTGATTTTCACCGTCTGGCTCGCCGGCCTCTCCGGCCGCGAGACCAAATGCTACGACATTTACTTCAGCCAGGCGGTCGGCGGGCTCAACAAGGGCTCGAGCGTCACCTTCTCCGGAGTCCCGGTCGGGCAGATCGAGCGGATCTCGCTGCTTCCTGACCGTCCGGAGTTCGTCTGGGTGCGGATCGAGGTCGACCGCGACACTCCGGTGCTTCAGGGGACCACGGCTCAGATCCACGGCGTCGGCTTTACCGGGGTCAGCGAGATTCAGCTGGCCGGCGCCAACCGCGGCGCCCGTCCGATCGAGCAGGTCGGCCCGCAAGGCTGCCCGGTGATCCCGTCGAGCACCAGCGGCCTCGGCGCCCTGCTAAGCAGCGCGCCTGAGCTTCTCGAGCGAATCCAGCGGCTCACCGAGCGGCTCACCGAACTGCTCAGCGACGAGAACCAGAATGCGATCGCCGACATCCTCGACAATATCGATCGCACGACCACGGTCCTTGCCGATAAATCGCCCGAGATGGGCGAAGCGATCACCCAGTTGCGGATTACCACTCGCAACGCCGGTATCGCCGCCGAGCGCGTCGGGGCGCTTGCCGACAACACCAATCGCCTGGTGACCGAGCAAGGCCAGCCGGCGGCGGAGGACCTGCGCAAGGCGATTGCCAGCATTCAGCGAGCGACGGACACGCTCGACTTGATGCTCGGCGACGCTCGGCCGGGGGTCCAGGCCTTCAGCAAGTCGACGCTGCCCGAACTCAACCGGCTGGTGCGCGATATGCGCGAGTTGACGCAGTCGCTGCGCGGAGTGTCGGAGCGTGTCGAGCAGGGCGGTATCGGCGGCGCTTTGGGGCCGCAGAAGCTGCCCGATTATGAACCGGGGAAGAAACAATGAGAGGTTTTGTGCGAAACGGCGCGGCTGCAGCGCTCGCGGTCGGTTTGGGCGCCTGCTCGATCGGAGGAATGCTCGGCGGCGGCGGCAAGGCGCCGGCCGTGCTGTCGACTCTCACCGCCGAAAATGTAGCGGCGATGCCGCCGCTGCGGTCGGCGGTCGCCGGCGAAACGGTGACGATCCGGGTGCCGGTCATTCCTCGCGAGTTGCGGACGAACCGAGTCCCGGCCCGGCTGAGCGCAACCCAGGTTCAATATGTCAAAGACCTGCAGTGGATCGACACGCCCGACCGGCTGTTCCAGGAGCTGGTCGAGGAGATGGTTCGGCGCACGACCGGGCGGGTCGTCCTCGATCCCAGCCAGTCGGCGCTCGACCCGGGTCTCGTGGTCACCGGGGAGCTGCAGAGTTTTGGCTACGATGCCCAGCAAGGCATGGTCGTCGTCCAATATGATGCATCGATGGCG
Source organism: uncultured Sphingomonas sp. (assembly GCA_966210575.1). Classification (GTDB taxonomy): domain Bacteria; phylum Pseudomonadota; class Alphaproteobacteria; order Sphingomonadales; family Sphingomonadaceae; genus Sphingomicrobium. The sequence continues at coordinate 7,161 of CBIHLI010000013.1, read as the reverse complement.
ACACAGGACGGCACTCAGGTCCGGACCCGCCGCTTCGAGGCGTCGCTTCCCGCCGACGGGACTGCGGCGACCGTCCCTTATGCTCTCAACCAAGCGGCCAACCAGGTCGCCCGAGAGGTCGCCGGCTGGATCGGCGGATAACGACGAACGGGCTCTAGTTTCGACAGACGGCATTGAGCCGAGCTAGTCGCAACAGCTAACCCTTCAGCATGAGAAACCTAGCATGGCTGCTGCTTCTTGCGGCTTGCGCGACAGTCGACGCCCACGCGTCCGAGCCAACGCCTTCATCCGCGGCAGGGTCAGAACAGGCTAGCAGCCCATCGGTCGCGACAGAACCGGCGGTGCCCAACATCGCCTATCACCAGCATCTGTTCAGTGCCCGCACGTCTGAGTTGATCAAGCTTCCGGTCTACGACGCGACGGCGTTGCTTGCGGATCTCGACCGAGCCGGCATTCAACGGGCTGTCGTGCTGTCCATGGCCTACACCTATGCTGACGAACGCAAGAATGTGCCCGATCGCGACGCCAATGTGCGTGAGGAAAATGACTGGACGGCGGCCGAGGCCGCTCGTTCGAACGGTCGGCTGATCGGCTTTTGCAGCGTCAATCCGTTGCGTGAGGCCGCTCTTGCCGAGGTTGAGCGCTGCACGCGCCTGCCCAACATCCGCGGCCTAAAGTTGCACTTCGCCAACAGCGGCGTGAACCTGCGTAATGCCGACCACGCTTCAAAGCTGGCGCAAGTCTTCGCTGCAGCCAATTCCGCTGGTGCCCCGATCATCGTCCACATGCGGTTGCGTACCTCGAGCACCGACGCTTACGGAGCCGAGGATGCGCAGCTGTTCATCGATAAGCTGCTCCCGGCCGCCCCGAACGTCGCGGTCCAGATCGCCCACCTTGCCGGCGCGGGGAGTTTTCCCGAGGACGCGGAGATGGCCATGAACGTTTTCGCCGAGGCGATCTCGAGAGACGATTCACGGACTCGCAATGTCTACTTCGACGTGACGACCGTGGCGATGAGCGGCACCACCAAGGCAGACGGCGACTATATCGCCAAGGCGATCAGGAGTGTCGGCGTCGAGCGTGTGCTTTTCGGCAGTGACGCGCCTTTCGAAGGCAATCCGCCCCCTGGAGAGGCGTGGTCCCTGTTCACAAACAAAGTGCCGCTGAGCGAGGCTGAGTTCCGGACAATCGCAAACAACGTCGCGCCTTACGCCCGCAACAACTCACGCAACGCGCGATAGAGCGAAAATGAGCAGGAACCCCGCCGCCATAGCGATCGCGGCCGACTGGTTGAATTGATGGCTTTCCGCCTCGGGCACCAGCTCGGTGACTGACAGATAGAACATGCCGCCCGCGCCCGCCGCCAGCAGCAAGCCGAGCGCGGACGGCGACAGGTCGCGAAGCAAGAGCCAGCCGGCAAGCGCGGACACGAACAGGCTGAAGCCGATCAGGCTCGTCCAGAAAAAGATTCGCCGCGATGGCCGCGGCCCATGCCGGGCCAACACCAGTTCGCCGATGCTCATCGATTCGGCGAGATTGTCGATAATGATGGCAAGCCCGACCATCGCGCCGAGCGTCGGGTCGGTTGCCGCGGCGACGCCGATGGTGAGCCCTTCGACCACTTCTTCGGCGCTGGTGCCGCCGGCGAGCACGGTGACCGCGTCGCCGCGTCCGTTCCGCCGCTGGCTTTGCCGCAGCGCCCATCGCCGCTGCTCGGCATGCTCGCCAGCGGTTACGCCGCGGTGGATGAAGAGATCGAGGCCATAGAGCAGGCCGAAACCAACCACGAAGCCGATCAGCGCGATTGGCAGCGACGCCGAGTCCGTCGCCCGCGGCAGCATCTCGAACGCGAACGTGGCGAGCATCACTCCGGCAGCGAAGCCCACCGCGACTGACAGAAGCAGAGTCGTCGGCTTGCGAACCAGGCCCAAGGCTCCCCCGAGCGGCGAAGCCAAAGCGCCGGCGGCGGCGATGAGCAAAAGCAGTCCGAAATCCGATGGCATGACGTGTCTAGGCCAGGCTTTTCGACGCCTGCTCGTAGACGTCCTTCGACAGGCCCTCGGCGGCGGCGATCCGCTCAAGCTCGGCGCGCATCAGCGCGGCGCGCTGTTCCTCGAACCGGCGCCAGCGGCCGAGCGGCGGCAGCAGCCGGGCGGCAACCTGCGGGTTGAGCCTGTCGGCAGCGAGGATCAGGTCGGCGAGGAAGCGGTAGCCGCGGCCGGACGAATCGTGGAACACCCACTGGTTCATTCCGAACGCACCCGCCAGCGACCGCAGCCGGTTGGGGTTCGACGGGTTGAACTGCGGGTGCTTCGCCAGCGCTTCGACCTGAGCAAGCGCGTCCGCGCGCTGCGCCGACGCCTGGACCGCGAACCATTTGTCGATGACCAGCGGATCATCCTCGAAGCGTTCGTAAAATGCGCGCAAGGCCTGATCGCGCTGTTCCGCTTCCAGCGATGCCAGCACCGTCAAGGCGCCCTGCCGGTCGGTCATGTTGTCGGCCGAATCGAACTGCGCCTTGGCGAGTTCGGCGCCCTGTACCGGATCGCCGGCCGCGAGCAGTCCGAGCGCGACGGTGCGCAGCCGGCGCGCGCCCTTGGCTTCGCGGCTGACGTCGTCGCCTGACAGGCCCGAGGGGCGCTGTGCGTTCGTCAACTCGCCTAGCATCGCCCGGCCGATCGCCGAGCGAAGCTTCTCGCGGGCGGCGTGGATCGCATCCGGATCGACCACGGTCATCCGGTCACCGATCATGCTTTCGTTCGGCGGGAGGATCGCCTCCGCCTTATAAGCGGAATCGAGTACGTTGGAGCGCAGCGTGTTGGCGACCGCGCGGACGACCGGCCCCAGGTCGGGCGCGCCGCCGTCCGCCTCGGCGACCAGCCAGCGCATCATCAGCTCCTGGATCGCCTCGTAGCGGGCAAAGGGGTCGGTGTCTGTCGCCGCGAGCTTCTCGAGCTCGCCGTCGCGCCGCTCGACGTCGACGTTCACGGGCGCCGAAAAGCCGCGGTTGATCGACAGCAAGGCCGGCTCGGCAATGTCCTCGAAAGTGACTTTGGTCTCGGCCTGGTCGAGCAGGATCAGCCGCTCCGGCGCGATCTCGGCGCCGCTGGCCTCGCCGATCAGCGCAGTCCTCAGCGGAATCGCCATCGGCTGCTTGACCGGCTGGCCAGGGGTTGGCGGAACGCTCTGGCCGAGGTGGAGCACGACCCTGCCGCCGGCCTGTTCGAGCCGCGCCGTGACGCGCGGCGTCCCTGCCTGCGAATACCACAGCTTGAGGTGCGACAAATCGGCGCCGCTGGCGTCCTCCAGCGCCTGGACGAAATCGTCGCAGGTCGCGGCCTCGCCGTCATGCCGGTCGAAATACAAATCGGTGCCGGCGCGGAATTTCTCGGGGCCGAGCAAGCTGTGCATCATGCCGATCAGCTCGGCGCCCTTGTTGTAGACGGTTGCCGTGTAGAAGTTCGAAATCTCGATATAGGAATCGGGCCGGACCGGGTGCGCGAGCGGCCCCGAATCCTCCTGGAACTGGAAGGCGCGAAGCGTCCGCACATCGTCGATCCGCCGGACCGCGGGGCTGCCGATGTCGGCCGAAAAGCATTGGTCGCGATAGACGGTGAAGCCTTCCTTGAGGCTGAGCTGGAACCAGTCGCGGCAGGTGACCCGATCGCCCGACCAATTGTGGAAATATTCGTGGGCGACGACCCGGGCGATATTGTCGAAGTCGGTGTCGGTGGCGGTGTCGGGATCGGCGAGAATATAGGCCGAGTTGAAGATGTTGAGGCCCTTGTTCTCCATGGCCCCCATGTTGAAGTCGGACACGGCGACGATGTTGAACAAATCGAGGTCATATTCGCGGCCGTAGACCCGCTCGTCCCACGCCATCGCCTGCTTGAGGCTCGCCATCGCGTGGGCGGTTTTCGCCAAGTCGGCTTCGCGCACCCAGATGCCGAGCTCGACGGTTCGGCCGGACATGGTGGTGAAGCTGTCGCGATTCGCCTTGAGGTCGCCGGCGACAAGCGCGAACAGGTAGCAGGGCTTGGGGAACGGGTCCTCCCATTCGGCCCAGTGCCGGCCGTCGTCCGACTCGCCTGAAGCGACCGGATTGCCGTTGGTCAGGAGCACCGGGAATTGGCCGCGGTTCGCCTCCATCCGGACGCGATATTTGCTGAGCACGTCGGGCCGATCGGGGAAGAAGGTGACGCGCCGGAAGCCCTCGGCCTCACACTGGGTGCAAAGGATTCCGCCCGAGGCATAAAGACCCATCAGTCTTGTATTGGCCGCTGGGTTGATCTCGACCTCGGTCTCGACTGTCGCTTTTTGGCCGGTCAGCGAAATGACCAGCGCCGAACCGTCCATCCGCCATTCCGAATCCTCGCCGTCGACCGCGACCCTGACCGGCACGATCCCATCGCCGTCGAGCCGCAAAGGCCGGTCGTGGGTCCCGTTGCGCTCGACAATGAGCTTGGCGCGCACTCGCGTCGCCTGCGGATCGAGGTCGAACGCCAGCTCGATGTCCGGCACGAGCCAGTCGGGCGGTCGGTAATCCTCGCGCCGGATGGTGACATGGGTGGGGCTCTGCGGAGCTTCCGCATTCACTCGGACATCGGCCATGGCCGTGTGCCTAGGCAGGCGCGGCCGGCTGTGCAATGCAATGGCGGGATTTGGGGATGGGGGATTGGATGAGCCTGCTTTTGACCACCGCCGCGGCGGTCCAGGGTTTCGACCCGGAACTGGCGACACGCGCCTATCTCGACACGCTGCAGGGCGCGGCTCGGGCCAAGTCCGATTCCTATTTCGAAGGCGGCTACTGGCTGCCGCTGTGGGGCGCGGTGGTTGCAGTCGCTGCCTACTGGGTCATGCTTCACTTCCGCTGGTCGGCAAAGTGGAGCGAATGGTCGAAGCGCGTCACCAGGCATCGCTGGCTGCAGCCGGCGCTCTACGCCCTGCCCTTCACTATCGCGGGCGCGCTGCTGACCTTGCCGTGGACGATCTACGTCGGCTTTGTGCGGGAGCACCAATATGGCCTGTCCAACCAGAGCTTCGTCGAATGGCTGACCGAATGGGGCATCCTGCTGGGCGTCGGGCTGGTCACCGGCGCGATCTTCTTCGCCATCATCTATGCGGTGATCCGCAACAGCCCGAAGCGCTGGTGGCTTTGGGGGACCGCGGCGACCACTGTCCTGCTTGCGGTCATGATCCTGCTGGCGCCCGTCTTCCTAGAACCCCTGCTCAACAAATATACGCCGATGGAAGCCGGGCCGGTCCGTTCGGAAATCCTGCGCATCGCCCATGAGCAGGGCATCCCCGCCGACGACGTCTATGTCGTCGACGCTTCCAAGCAGACCAAGCGGATTTCCGCCAACGTCTCGGGCCTTGGACCGACGATCCGAATCGCCCTCAACGACAATTTGCTCAATCGCTCGAACCTGGCCGGGATCAAGGCGGTCATGGGCCATGAGATGGGCCATTATACGCTCAGCCACATCCAGAAGCTGCTGCTCTACCTGACGCTGATGGCGCTTGCCGCCTTCCTGATCACTTATTGGACGGTGCCGAAACTGCTGGCCCGCTATGGCGAGCGCTGGGGCGTCCGGGATATCGCCGACCCGGCTTCGGCGCCGGTGCTTTGGGGCGTGCTGGCGGTGCTCGCCGTGCCGGGCGGGCTGATCTTCAACAGCGTCATCCGTCACCACGAGAGCGAGGCCGACGCCTTTGGTCTGGAGGCAGCGCGCGAGCCCGACGGCTTCGCGATGACCGCCATGCAGCTCAGCGAGTATCGCAAGATAGAGCCAAGCGCGATCGAGGAAATCATCTTCTACGACCATCCGTCCGGCCGCACACGGGTGCGAATGGCGATGGAGTGGAAGGCGCGGCACCTCGACGAGCTTCCGCCCGAGCAGCGGCGGATCATCGTCATGACCGCCGACGGCAAGGCGAACTAGCCGGCGTCGGGCGCGGCGACGACCGAGCGCGGCCGGCTCAGGGCGGCGATCATTCCGCCGAGCGCGAGCAGCGCTCCGGCAGCCGCCAGCGGGCTCCAGCGATAGCCCTCGAACAGGGTCGAAAGCGCCATCGCAATGATTGGCACCAGCACGCTCGAATAGGCCGCCTTGGCCGGGCCGATCTTGCGCACCACCGGATAATAGAGGCTGAAGGTCAGCACCGAGGCCGGCAGCGCCAGATAGACGAGGCCGAGCCAATAGCCGGGGCGCGCCTCGATGACCGGCGGGCCGGCCATGACAAGCGCGACCGCGACATTGATGGCGGCGCCGATCGCCATCGACCATGCGAGCAGGCTGAACAACGGGAAGCGGCGGACCTTGGGCCGGGCCTGGAACACGTTCGCGGCCGCCGCGGCGACCATCCCGACCAAAGTGAAGGCGAGACCGACAAGCAGCTCGCCGACGCGCGTGGAATTGATGTTGAATTCATGCGCGAACAGCATGGCGATGCCGATGATCGCGATCAAAGAGCTCCAGAGGAATCGGCCGGTCGGGCGGTGGCCGAGGAATGCCCAGGCAAGCAAGGTGCTGGGGATTAGCAGCAGCGCGAAGAAGGTGGCGACGACGCCCGAGGTGATGTGCTGCTCGGCGAGATAGACCGCGTTGAAGTTGATGCTGAACTGGGAAAGGCCGATGACCGCCGCGGCAATCATTCCGCCTCTGCCGAGCCGCAACTCATCGCCCCGCCACCAGGCGACCGCCGCCATCGCCGTTGCGGCAATGATGAAGCGATAGGCGACCGACCATTGCGGCGGCACCGGCCCGAGCTGGTCGCGGATGACGATCCAGGTCGATCCCCAGATGCCGGTGAAGATGATGAACGGAATGACGACCGAGAGGTCGACGCGGCGATCAGTCACAGGGCGCGGATCGCCGCGGCGAGCTTGTCGACCGCCTCGCCCTGCTGGTCCCAGCTGGTCACCAACCGAATTTCGCCTGGCCCCCAATCGTAGAAATCGAAGCCGTCCGAGCGCAGCGCCGCCGCTTCCTCGGGGCTGGCGCGAAGGAAGACCTCATTGGCTTCGACCGCATGGACGAGCCGGTCGGGCGCCGCCTTGGCTAGCGCCTGCGCGGCGGCGTTCGCGGCCCGCCCATTGTCGAGCCACAGATCGTCCTCGAGCAGCGCCAGGATCTGCGCCGCGAGCATCCGGCCCTTGGA
>CBIHLI010000012.1:0-12003 GCA_966210575.1 uncultured Sphingomonas sp. | reverse complement strand
GCGTCTACAAGTCCGAATTCGCGGGACCAACAAGGCGACGGCACTGACCTTCGAGGTCGAAGACATCGAAAGCGAAGTCAAAGAGCTCAAGGACAAGGGCATTTTCTTCGAGAAATATGATTTGCCCGGGCTCGAGCCGCGCGGCGACTTCTATGTCGGCGAAGGCGGCTTCAAGACCGCCTGGTTCAAGGACCCCGACGACAACATCCTGAGCCTGATGGAGGGCGAAAGCGGCTAGGCCGCCCCGACCGGTTGCCCACGCCGAATTGCGGGTTTAGAGGGCGCGCACGGTCAGCGCCGGTCCCGGCGCGCCCTTAAACTCGCAGAGGAAACGGCTTCTTCATGGCCCGAAGGAAAATCGCGCTGATCGGCGCCGGAATGATCGGCGGCACCCTCGCCCACCTCGCTGCGATGCGCGAAATGGGCGACATTGTCCTGTTCGACATCGCCGAAGGGATTCCCCAAGGCAAGGCACTCGACATCGCCCAGGCCGGCCCGGTTGACGGCTTCGACGCGACGCTCAAGGGTACGTCCGACTATGCCGACATCGCCGGCGCCGACGTCTGCATCGTCACCGCAGGCGTGCCGCGCAAGCCCGGCATGAGCCGCGACGACCTGCTCGGAATCAACCTGAAGGTGATGAAAGCGGTCGGCGAAGGCATCAAGGCGCACGCCCCCGACAGCTTCGTCATCTGCATCACCAACCCGCTCGACGCGATGGTCTGGGCGCTCCGCGAATATTCGCAGCAGCCGCACAGCAAGGTCGTCGGAATGGCCGGCGTGCTCGACAGCGCCCGCTTCCGCCATTTCCTCGCCGAGGAGTTCCAGGTCAGCGTCGAAGACGTCACCGCCTTCGTCCTCGGCGGCCACGGCGACTCGATGGTGCCAGTCGTCGAATATTCGACCGTCGCCGGGATCCCGATCCCCGATTTGATCAAGATGGGCTGGTCGACGCAGGAGCGGATCGACGCGATCGTCAAGCGCACTCGCGGCGGCGGCGGCGAGATCGTCGCTTTGCTCAAGACCGGAAGCGCTTATTACGCGCCGGCGACCAGCGCGATCGCGATGGCCGAGAGCTATCTCAAGGACAAGAAGCGCGTCCTGCCCTGCGCCGCGCACCTCACCGGCCAATATGGCGTTAAAGATCTTTATGTCGGCGTGCCCTGCGTGATCGGCGCCGGCGGGGTCGAGCGAGTGGTCGAGATCGCCCTCAACGACGAGGCGGCGACCAATTTCCAGGCCAGCGTCGACGCGGTCGAGGAGCTGCTCGACGCCTGCCGCGCCATTGACGGTGCGCTGGCATGACCATCGCCATCGCCGCGTTCCTGGCGAGTGCGATAGCCCTGCCTGCCGGCGAGGTTCCGACGGAGCAATTGGTCGGGACATTCACCGCGGCGTGCCTTGACGGCTCGGTGAACCTGACTCCGAACCAGGCATCGAAGATGGAGTTCAAGGGCCTCCCGGCGCCGTTGCGCAAGCGGCTCGGGAAGCCGAAGTCCGGCCAGGTATGGCAGCTCAACAGCCCTGGCAGGGCGTATCTCTATGTGCTGAACTATGAGCCGGGGCGGAAGACAAGCCGGATGATTTGCGGGGTGGCGAGCGATGTGTTGCCACTGCACACTTCCGTTGCAGCGCTGAGGGCTCGCTTCGGCGGTGCGACGCTTCGAGGCAGCCCCGCCAACACCGAGTGGATGTTCCCGGAAGACGGCTATTTCGCGACGGCGACGTCAACCGGCACCTTCAGGGTGCTGCAGGTCAGGTGGCTGAGCGACGAGCAAAAACGCCTGGCGTTGCGCGAATTCCGCTCGATTGGCGCGCGGGTGCCTAAAACGCGGCAACCGGCGGCGGACGGCAAATGAGCATCCTGGTCGACCGCAGCACCAAGGTCATCACCCAGGGGATGACCGGCGAGACCGGTACCTTCCACACCCGGCAGGCGCTCGATTACGGCACCAAGATGGTCGCCGGCGTAACGCCGGGAAAAGGCGGCACCGAGCATCTCGGGCTGCCAGTGTTCGACACTGTCGCCGAAGCGGTCGAGGCGACCGGAGCGTCCGCCAGCGTCATCTACGTGCCGCCGCCGTTTGCCGCCGATTCGATCCTCGAGGCAATCGACGCCGAGGTGCCGCTGATCGTCACCATTACCGAGGGCATTCCGGTGCTCGACATGGTCAAGGTCAAGCGGGCGCTGTGCGGGTCGAAGTCGCGGCTGATCGGGCCGAACTGCCCGGGAGTCCTAACGCCCGACGAATGCAAGATCGGCATCATGCCCGGCAACATCTTCAAGAAGGGCAGCGTCGGAGTCGTCAGCCGGTCGGGCACCCTCACCTATGAAGCCGTGTTCCAGACCACCAACGAGGGTCTTGGCCAATCGACCGCGGTCGGCATCGGCGGCGATCCGGTCCACGGCACGAACTTCATCGACGTGCTCGAGCTGTTCCTCGCCGACGAGGCGACAGAATCGATCATCATGATCGGCGAGATCGGCGGCGCCGCCGAGGAGGATGCCGCGCAATTCCTGGCCGACGAAGCCAGGCGCGGCCGAAAGAAGCCGGTGGTCGGCTTCATCGCCGGCCGCACCGCTCCGCCGGGACGCCGGATGGGCCACGCCGGCGCGATCGTTTCCGGCGGCAAGGGCGACGCGCAAAGCAAGATCGCGGCGATGGAGGCTGCTGGAATTGTCGTGTCCCCGAGCCCATCTGAGCTCGGCAAGACGCTCAAGGAGCTGCATGCGGATTAGACATGGCCGACGACCAACCGATCTTCATCGAGCTCAAACAAGGCCCGAGCTGGGCCCGGCCAAACTGGCCGGTCAGCGAGCTCGACGACGCCAACCTTGGCCTCGACCCGACTCAATCGACGATCGAGACATTCAGGAAGGCTGCGGAAGAGCAGGCTGCCGCGGCAACCTGCGATCCTGAAGTCATCCGCCGCGCCGCCGAGGATTCGATCCGGGCGATGATGCTGGTCCGCACCTATCGAGTGCGTGGCCACCTCGCCGCCAAGCTCGACCCGCTCGGCCTTCACCACATCGAAATCCCGGCGGATCTGACGCCCGCTTATCACGGCTTTTCCGATGCCGACCTCGACCGGCCGATCTGGATCGGGGGAGTCCTCGGCTTCGAGCGGGCCACCGTCCGCGAAATCGTCGCCGTCCTCCAGGCCAATTATTGCGGCACCATCGGCGTCGAATACATGCACATCAACGACCTGGAGGAGCGCCGCTTCATCCAGGACCGGATCGAGGGCAAGTCCGAGACCGTCCAGTTCACGCCCGAAGGCAAGGAGGCGATCCTCGCCAAGGTGATCGAAGCCGAGCAGTGGGAAAAGTTTCTCGCCCGCAAATTTGTCGGCACCAAGCGGTTCGGCCTCGACGGCGGCGAAAGCGCGATCCCGGCGCTCGAGGCGGTGATCAAATATGGCGGGCTGCTGGGCATCGAGGAGATCGACATCGGCATGGCCCATCGCGGCCGGCTGAACGTCCTCACCAATGTGATGGGCAAGCCCTATCGGGCGATTTTCCATGAATTCGCCGGCGGCGCGACCACCCCGGCCGACGTCGGCGGCTCGGGCGACGTCAAATATCACCTCGGAACCTCGTCGGACCGCGAGTTCGAGGGAACCAAGGTGCATTTGTCGCTGCTTCCCAACCCGTCGCACCTGGAAGCCGTCGACCCGGTCGTCCTCGGCAAGGCCCGGGCGACGATGACCTTCAAGGACGACAAGCACGGCAAGAAGGTGCTTCCGATGTTGATCCACGGCGACGCCGCCTTCGCCGCCCAGGGCGTGGTCGCCGAGTGCCTCGCCCTTTCCGGCCTGCCCGGTTACGGCACCGGAGGCACGCTCCACTTCATCGTCAACAACCAGGTCGGCTTCACCACCAGCCCGCAGTTCGCGCGCTCCTCGCCCTATCCGTCGGACATCGCCAAGTCGGTCCAGGCACCGATCCTCCACGTCAACGGCGACGACCCCGAAGCAGTCACTTTCTGCTGCAAGATGGCGACCGAGTTCCGGCAGACGTTCGGCCGCGACATCGTCATCGACATGTGGTGCTATCGCCGGTTCGGCCACAACGAAGGCGACGAGCCCAGCTTCACCCAGCCGGAAATGTATGCGGCGATCCGCAAGCACCCGCCGATCAGCGAAATTTACGGCAAGCGGCTGATTGAGGAGGGGGTCGTCGACCAGCAGTGGATCGACGATCACCGTGAGCGCTACATCGCCCATTTGAACGAGGAGTTCGAGGCCGCCGCCGGCTATCTGCCCAACAAGGCGGACTGGTTCGGCGGCCGGTGGACCGGGCTTGGCATGCCGAACGAGCCGGTCCGTGCTCGCCGCAACATCAACACCGCGGTTTCCGGGGAGCTGCTGCGGCAGATCGGCGAGGTGTTGACCACGGTCCCCGAGGGCTTTCACATCCACAAGACGCTGCAGCGGATCCTCGATTCCAAGAAGGCGATGTTCGAAACCGGCGAGGGCTTCGACTGGGCGACCGCCGAGGCGCTGGCGTTCGGTACGCTGATCGCCGAGCGCCATTGCGTCCGCCTGTCGGGCCAGGACAGCGGCCGCGGGACCTTCAGCCAGCGGCACGCGGTCTGGTCGGACCAGGAAACCGGCGCCAAATATATCCCGCTCGACACGATCGACGGCGGCACATTCGAAGTGCGCGACAGCCCGCTGTCGGAATTCGGCGTGCTCGGCTTCGAATATGGTTATTCGCTGGCCGACCCGCGGACCCTGGTCTGCTGGGAAGCGCAGTTCGGCGATTTCGCCAACGGCGCCCAGACGATCATCGACCAGTTCGTCGCCGGCGGCGAAGCAAAATGGCTTCGCGCCAGCGGCCTGGTGATGCTGCTCCCGCACGGCTTCGAGGGCCAGGGACCGGAGCATAGCTCGGCGCGGCTCGAGCGCTACCTGCAGCTGTGCGCCGAGGACAATATGCAGGTCGCCAATTGCACGACCCCGGCCAATTATTTCCACATCCTGCGCCGCCAGCTGCTGCGCGAGTTCCGCAAGCCGCTGGTGGTGATGACCCCCAAGTCGCTACTTCGCCACAAGCTGGCGGTGTCGAGCGTCGCCGAGTTCACCGGCGACAGCCATTTCCGGCGGCTGGTCAGCGATAGTCGCGCTCCAGCGAAGGGCGAGACCCGCCGGCTGGTGCTGTGCTCGGGCAAACTCGGCTACGAGCTGATCGAGGCGCGCGACGCGTCTCTAGAAGATGGGGCCGGCGACAAGACCACCGAGATCGTCCGGGTCGAGCAATTGTACCCGTTCCCGTCGGAGCCGTTGGTCGAACGCCTGCGGGCAATGCCGAAGCTCGAAGAGCTGGTCTGGGCGCAGGAGGAGCCGCAGAACAACGGCGCCTGGTTCTTCGTCGACCCGCTGCTCGAATCCTGCCTCGACGAAGCGGGGTTCAAGGGCCGGCGGCCGCGATATGCCGGCCGGCCATCGTCGGCCTCGCCAGCGACTGGGCTCGCCAAGCGCCATGCATCCGAACAGGCAAGCTTGATCGCCGACGCACTCGGGCATAGCAGCCCGGCACGCACCCAGGCCGCCCGCCGGGCCTGACAGGAAGCAAGGGAGTGATATGGCCACTGAGGTGAAAGTCCCGGCGCTAGGCGAGTCAATCACCGAGGGCACGCTCGCGCAGTGGCTGAAGAAGGCGGGCGACGCCGTCGCCCTCGACGAGCCGATCGCCAGCCTCGAGACCGACAAGGTCACGGTCGAGGTCCCGGCGCCGGCCGCGGGCGTGCTCGCCGAGACCCTCGTCAACGAAGGCGACACCGTCGCCGTCGGGGCGACCATCGCCCGCATCGACGAGGGTGGCAAAGTCGCCGCGCCGGCCGAGCAAGGCGCGGCGACAACGCCCGTCAACCCGCCAGGGGCCGGCGAAGCGCCGGCACTTCGCGAGGAGGCGCCGGCCGCCGAGGACGACCACATCATGACGATGTCGCCGGCGGTCCGCCGCGCGGTGCTCGAGCATCATGTCGACCCGACCCGGATCAAGGGCACCGGCAAGGACGGCCGGCTGACCAAGGACGACGTCCTGGCAGCGGCGGAGGCGCAGAAGGCGGGCGCTCCTGCAACGGCGAAGGCGCCCGAACCCAGCGCACCCGCCCCGTCGCCGGCTCCTCTACCGAAGGCGCAGGCGGCAACGGGTGATCGGAAGGAAGAACGCGTCAAAATGTCGCGGCTTCGCCAGACCGTCGCCCGGCGGCTGAAGGAGGCCCAGGACACCGCGGCGATGCTGACGACGTTCAATGACGTCGACATGTCGGCGGTGATGGAAGCGCGCAGCCGCTACAAGGAGCTGTTCGAGAAGAAGCACGGCATCCGCCTCGGCTTCATGAGCTTCTTCGTCAAAGCGGTAGCGTTGGCGCTTCGCGACGTTCCCGCGGTCAACGCCAGCCTCGACGGCGACGAGATCGTCTATCGCGACTATCTCGACGTCTCGATCGCCGTCTCGGCGCCCAGGGGACTGGTCGTGCCGGTGCTTCGCAACGCCCACGCCATGAGCTTCGCCGAGATCGAGAAGACGATTGCCGACTTCGGGAGGCGGGCGAAGGAGGGCACGCTGACCGCGGACGAGATGCAGGGCGGCACTTTCACCATCTCCAACGGCGGCGTGTTCGGCTCGCTGCTGTCGACGCCGATCCTCAACCCGCCGCAGTCGGGCGTGCTCGGAATGCACCGGATCGAAGAGCGGCCGATCGCCAAGGACGGCCAGGTGGTGATCCGGCCGATGATGTACCTTGCCTTGTCCTACGACCACCGGCTGGTCGACGGCCGCGAAGCGGTGACCTTCCTGGTGCGCGTCAAGGAAGCGATCGAGGATCCGACGCGGCTGCTGATCGATTTGTAGGGATTCTTGATGGCTGATTTCGATTTCGACGTCCTGGTGATCGGGTCCGGCCCGGGCGGCTACGTCGCCGCGATCCGTGCTGCCCAGCTCGGCCTCAAGACCGCCTGCGCCGAAAGCCGCGAGACGCTCGGCGGCACCTGCCTCAACGTCGGTTGCATCCCGTCGAAGGCCCTCCTCCACGCCTCAGAGCTGTATGAGGAAGCGGCCCACGGGACGCTTGAGAAATGGGGGGTGAAGCCGGGCAAGGTCGAGCTCGACCTGGACGCGATGCACGGATCGAAGGAAACCGCCGTGAAGGGCCTCACCGGCGGCATCGAGTTCCTGTTCAAGAAGAACAAGATCGAATGGCTGAAGGGCCAGGCGAGCTTCGAAGGGCCGAACAGGGTCAAGGTCGGCGACCGCACCGTCACCGCGAAGAACATCGTCATCGCCACCGGATCGTCAGTCACGCCGCTGCCCGGTGTCGATGTCGACAATTCGAAGCACAAAATCGTCGATTCGACCGGCGCATTGGCGCTTCCGTCGGTGCCGAAGCGGATGGTAGTGATCGGCGGTGGCGTGATCGGCCTCGAGCTCGGCTCGGTGTGGCGGCGCCTCGGCGCGGAAGTCATCGTCGTCGAATTCCTCGACGAGATCCTGCCGGGAATGGACGGCGAGGTCCGCAAGGAAGCCCACAAGATCTTCAAGAAGCAGGGCTTCGACATCCGCACCGGGAACAAGGTGACCAAGGCTGAGGTGAAGGGCGACACCGTCACGCTCACCGTCGAACCGGCGAAGGGCGGCGCGGCCGAGACGATCGATGCCGACGTCGTGCTGGTGTCGATCGGCCGCCGCCCCAACACCGACGGCCTCGGCCTCGACAAGGCCGGGCTCAAGACTAACAACCGCGGCCAGATCGAGGTCGATCACGAGTTTCGGACGCCCGTCGCGGGGGTCTGGGCGATCGGCGACGTTACTCCGGGCCCGATGCTCGCGCACAAGGCCGAGGACGAAGGCATCGCGGTGGCCGAGAATATTGCTGGCCTGACCGGAATCGTGAACCACGCGGTGATCCCGAGCGTCGTCTATACGATGCCGGAGATTGCCGGTGTCGGCCTCACCGAGGAAGGCGCCAGGAAGGATGGTGAGGTCAAAGTTGGGAAATTTCCCATGCTCGCCAACAGCCGCGCCAAGACCAACCGCGAGCCCGACGGCTTCGTCAAGGTGATCGCCGACGCCAAGACCGACCGGGTGCTCGGCGTCTGGATGATCAGCTCGGTCGCCGGGACGATGATCGCCCAAGCCGCCCAGGCGATGGAGTTCGGCGCGACGTCCGAAGACATCGCCTACACCTGCCACGCCCACCCGACCCATTCCGAAGCGCTCAAGGAAGCGGCGATGGCCGTAACCGGCAAGCCGATCCACATTTGACGGGACCGCAGCTTTCGATAGTCATCGATCGATGACGGCCCGAACCTCCATTGCGCTCGGCGCATTGCTGCTGGCGTCGTGCGGACCGACGACCCTGGCGCTTCCGGAGGAGCCGGTCGAACGGGCGGCGACTTGCGGCGCCGTCGCCGCCGCCGAGGCGCGCTCCGCGACCAACGTCGATGCACCGCTATCGCTCGAGGCGATTGGCCGAGTGATCCATTATCCGATGCTGGCGGCGTCGGCCGGAGAGAGCTTCTCGACTGACGCCGCGACACAAGTCCAGAAGCGCATGGCCGAGCTGCAGGATTCCATCGGCGAGGCCAAATGGCAGGATCTGATCCCTGCCTGCAAAGCCGCCTTCCCGGCGGCAGCGGTGACCAATGTTGCGTTACCCGCCAACCGCTTCGAAGCTCAGCTCGGATGCGACGAGCTCGGCGACTTCCTGCGCTCGTCGCTCGAGGCGCAGGACGCCTATATGAATGAGCTCGGCGAGTATCGGCAGCTGAGCAATAAGCTCGACCCGATTCTCGCCACCGGCATGCACAGCCGCGCCGGCGCCGACAGCGCCGCGCAGCAGGCGGAGCGCCGCAAGGCCCTCGCCGCCATGGCGAAGCTTGGCCCACCCGTCGCGGTGATGCGGCAATGCGTCGCCCAGTTCGGCTGAGGCGGCCGCAGTGCCGCTGACTCGTTCGCGCCTTCGCCGCTGGCACATCTGGCTCGGCTGGATCGTCGGCCTGCCGATCCTGTTCTGGGTGATTTCCGGACTGGTGATGGTCGTCCGGCCGATCGAGGAGGTGCGTGGCACGCATCTGCTCGCAGAGCCGAAGCCGGTCGAGCTCGATCGGGCGCCGATCGCCCCGCGGATCGAAGGCATCCCGCTGGCGTCGCTGGCGCTCAAGCAAAGCGCCGCCGGTCCGCGCTGGATTGCAACGCTCAAGGATGGGACGGCGCGCGCCGCCGATCCGGCGACCGGCGCCTGGCTGCCCGACGTCTCGGCCACGACCGCGGCAAAGGAAGTTGCCGCGCGCTACATCGGCGCGGCGTCGATCGCGTCGGTGGCGCGGACCGATCCCGATAATCCGCCGCTCGACCTGCGCCGGCCGATCCCGGCCTGGCAGGTGGCGATGGACGACGGGGCGCATTTCTATGTCGACGCCAGATCCGGCGAAATCGTCGCCACACGCACCCGCTTCTGGCGGTTCTACGACTGGATGTGGGGCCTCCACATCATGGACCTCAAGACCCGCGAAGACACCCACAACCCGCTGATCATCGGTTTCGCGATCGTCGCTTTGCTCACTACCATCCTGGCACTGGCGATGCTGCCGATGACGATCAGGCGCCGCCAGCGGGCGAAATCAGAATAGCCAGCCGCGCAGCGCGCCGAAGAAGCTGGCGTCCTTGGCCGTGACCCGCGCCGGACCGGCCGCCGGGCATTCGAGGCAACGCACCTGGATACGCGGTCCGGTGAGAACCGACCGGAGCTCGCTCAGAGCGCCCAGCAGCTGCGTGTCGGACGCCAGCGCCGCGAAGGCGTCCTCGGCCGGTTCCTGCCCCGCCTGATCGTTGGCGAACAGCGCGATCAGCATCTCCTCGAACGAATCCGGCGGCTCGAGATAGCGGACCTGGCCGTGCGGATCGTCGACCTTCGCCAATTGCCCGGCCTTCTCGACCGCGTCGCTTAGACTGCCGAAGCCGTCGATCAGCCCGATCTGTCGGGCGGTGCCGCCGTCCCACACCCGCCCCTGGGCAATGCGGTCGATCTCGGCGGGTGTGCGCTTGCGCGACTGGGCGACGATCGAAAGGAAGCGCTGGTAAACCGAATTGATTCCGGCCTGGAGCAATTGATCGGCTTCCGGCGAGGGGCCGGTAAGCAGGTCGGGCTCGCCCGACAGCGGCGTGGTCTTGATGCCGTCGGCGCCGATTCCGAGCTTCTGGAGCGTCCCCTCGAAGCTCGGCAGTATTCCGAACACGCCGATCGAGCCGGTGATCGTCGACGGCTCGGCGTAAATGAAGTCGGCTGGAGTCGCGACCCAATAGCCGCCCGAAGCGGCGACATTGCCCATCGAAACCACCACAGGCAGCTCCTGCCGCTTGGCGTTGAGGATCGCCTGGCGGATCCGTTCCGAGGCAAGCACCGAGCCGCCGGGGCTGTCGACCCGGACGACGAGCGCCTTGAGGCCGCCCTTGTGAATCGCTTTGTCGATCAGATTGGCGATCGTGTCGCCGCCGGCGGTGCCGGCCGGCGCCTTGCCGTCGACGATCGTGCCGGCAACCGTGACGATTCCGATGGTGCCGGCGTCGTCCTCTTCGACGGTGTCGTTGATATAGGCAGCCAGCTTGATCTTCTTGAAGCCCGCGGCGTCGGTTGCGTCCTCGCCGCCGAGCTCGGCAAGCCGGGCATGGAACTGCTCGCGATTCGCGATCTTGTCGACCAGGCCAAAGCCGACCGCGGCTTTGGTGAGGTCGCCGTCGGCGGCGTTCAGCGCTCCGACCGGATCGCGCATATAGGCGTCGACCTTGGCGTTGGGACGGTTCTTGACGACTTCCTCGCGCCAGGTCTCGAGCAGCGCCGAGCCGAGTGCCTGCGCATTCTCTTTGGCCTCCGGCGACATGTCGTTGCGGATGAACGGCTCGACCGCCGACTTGTGGGTGCCGACCCGATAGACGTGCGGAGTGATGCCCATCTTATCGAGCAGGCCGCGGAAATAGAGGTTGCTTCCGCCGGGTCCGGCGATGGCGACCAGCCCGAGCGGGTCGAGCCAGATTTCGGACGCCGCCGAAGCGACCAGATAGCCGTCGTCGCTATATGCGGCGGCATAAGCGATGACCGGCTTGCCCGACGCCCGGACGCGCCGGATCGCATCGGCAAGGTCGGCCATCGCCGCCTGCCCGCCACCGGTGAATCGCTCGAGGTCGAGCGCCACCGCCTTCACCCGGGTGTCGTCGCGCGCCGAGTCGAGCGCGGCGACCAGGTCGCGCAAGCGATGCTCGCGGACCACCGGGGCTCCCGAGGCGAAATCGGCGAATCCGGGCTTGCTCGGCTGCTCGACGACCGCTCCGCTGAGCTCGAACGTCAGGATTCCGTCCTTGACCGGAGTCGGACGCGCCGACAGGCCGGCATAGAGCATCCCGAAGAACAGCAGCATGAAGGTCAGCACCAAGGCGTCCTTGATCCCGACCAAAAGCTTCCAGATTGCCTTGGCGAAGCGCATCGTTCCGAACCTCTCAATTCGATTGAGATACCCGCTACCGGAGCTTGGCTCCCGCGCCAAATTCTTTCCGGCTGAGCGCCGTTTGCCCTCGATGTGGGTCGGGGACGCTTGAGCATTCATTCAGGATCGCAAACCGCGCAGGCGGAAAAATTGCTGCGCGCACCCGTTGACGGATGAACGGCACACAACCATATCCGCGCCGTCGCTGGCACTCTCATGCCGAGAGTGCCAGCCAAGCAACGTTCAATCTTTGCAAGAGGGGTTAAGAGATGGGTTTTAGGCCGCTTCACGACCGCGTCCTCGTCCGCCGAGTCGAGGCCGAGGAGAAGACCAAGGGCGGGATCATCATCCCCGACACCGCCAAGGAAAAGCCGCAGGAAGGCGAAGTGATTGCCGTCGGCACCGGCGCTCGTTCGGAAGAGGGCAAGGTCACGCCGCTGGACGTCAAGGCCGGCGACAAGATCCTGTTCGGCAAATGGTCGGGCACCGAGGTCAAGATCGACGGTGAAGACCTGA
>CBIHLI010000011.1:0-12133 GCA_966210575.1 uncultured Sphingomonas sp. | reverse complement strand
GTCGACCTTCATGCCGCTGTCGGCGCGATAGGTCATTCCGGCGCTGACCACGAAGTCGAGCGCCGGCGCCCGCCACATCCGGTAAGGAAGGCGGACCTGCGGCAGCTTCGACAGGTCGAACTTGGCCGGGCGGATGTTGGCGGCGCGCTTCTCCCGCTCCAAAGCGAGCTCGACCGGCAGCTTGGCTTCCGATTCGAGGATCAGCGCCGACCCGGAAGTCAGCGGCTTGACGCCAATTCCGAACCAGCGCGCCAGAGCGACGCTGTCGACGCACCACCCTTCGGGGGTCTCGCGGACGGCAGCGGGCGCCAGCGTTTCGCTGTTGCCGCCATAGACGACCTTGCCGGCGGCGACGTCGATCGAGATCTTGTGGCTTTCCTTGAACGCCCAGCCGCTCGCCCGCTTCGCCGTTAGGTCGATCTTCATCGGCACGTCGAGGGTGGTCAGGAAGTCGCCGAAGACGACGCAGGTCCCATCCGGCGTGTTGTAGGCGCGGACGCCGTCGCCGATCCGGTATTGGCGAAGCTTGACGTCAAGAAGGAACTGCTCATCGGGGTCGGCCGACCAGCGCTCGCCGACCGGAGTGGCGGCAATCGCGCCCACCGTGCTCAGGCAGGCGACGGCGCCGAGCGCCGCCGCCTTGCCCAGCCATGTGCGGGCTCCGACCATCACCATTCACCGCGCCTGGCGAATCCCGCCCTAGCGCAGCACCGCCTGGGTTTCGGCGATGGTCCGCGATCCGTCGTCGTAGGTTTCGACATATTGGACGGTGACCGGGCCGGCGACATCGCCCTTGAAGCTCTCGTCGATCGGCAGGACGACCTGGCGCTGGCCGACCTCGGTGTAGACCGCCACCGCGCGCTGGCGGGCGATCGGGTCCTTGACGCCCTGCTTGAGCACCCGGACCTCGCCGAAGGTCGAACGGCCGCCCGAGCGGCTGAGGTCGAGCGCGATCGCCGGCTTGCCGTCGCGCCGCTCGAGACGGACATTGGCGATCCCCGCTTTGGCCTCGAGATTGCCGAGGCGGACGATGACCGGGATCGTCACTCCGTAGACCGGAGTCAGCTTGAAGCTCAGCCCCTTGACGGGCGCGCTCGCCGCCTGAGCGACCGGAGTCGCCGGCGGGATCGCCCGGAACAGCAGGTGGATCCGGTATTCGCCGTCGGGAAGCCCCTGCGGCGGCCTGGCGCTGATCCGGATCGACTGCGGCTCATTGGGGGCAAGCGTTACCCGCCGCGGCGCATAGACGATCATGTCGCGCGCAGCTTTTTCCGGATCGCTCGGCTCGGCGACCTCCTCGAGGGTGCCGTCGCCCTTCATCCGCCGGAACTCGACCGAAATCCGATAGGTCGCCGGCTCCTCGCCGATATTGTTGAGGATCACCTCGGTGCCGCGCCCGCCGTTGAGCACCAGCCGGGTCGGCGCGACCAGCAGGTCACCGACCCCGGCGCTGGCCGGCTGGGCGAAAAGGAATGTCGGCGCGGCGAGCAACGCGGCCGCGGCAAGGGCTTTGGTCAACAGCTTCATCTCGGCGATCCCCAGCTATCTCCATTTCGGAGTGATCACCGACTAATGCTCCGGAATGGTTGATTTTCGGTTCACCATTGCCGTTCAACGCCAAGAAAAAGGGGCCGCCGTTGCCGGCGACCCCTCTCTTCGCGCGGCAGGAGCCGCCGCGCGCTGGTCAAATCGACTTACTGATAGTCGGCTTCGACGTCGAACGTGCCCTCGTAAACGCCGTCCGCGGTCGTGTCGCTGACATCGATCGAGCCGCCGATGTCGAACGTCACCGTGCCGGTGCCGTCGAGGGTGACGGTGCCGGGCGCGTCAACCGCCAGTACCAGGTCTGCAGAGACCTGGGTCTGGTTGACGAGGTTCAGTGTCGGCGCGACGGTGATGGTCAGATCCTGATCCATCGTTCCAGTGGCGGTGTACTGCGCCGTCTGGGTGGTGCCCGAGCAGGTCACGTTGACGCAGCCGCCGAAGGTGCCCGCCTGGTCGATGCCGACGGTATCGGTGTACGCACCGGCGCCGAGCACGATGGTACCGAGGTCGAGGTCGCGCACGGACGTGAGCGTGAGCGGCGTGTAGATCCGCGCAGTCGCCGTCGCGTTGGTCGTCGCCGGAACCGGCGCAGCGCTGGCGGGAGCGCTGGTAAGGGCCAGGGCGGCAACCGCACCGGCGAAGATCAGAGCCTTGTTCATTTCAATTCCCCACTGGTTCAAAAAAACAGCGGCTGCCCGACCGCTGGTCCGGTCACCCGTGATCATCCCATTAACCGCCGCCGCTTACCCCTTCCCTCAAGGGCGTGGTTACCGGCGATTTAAGGATTTCTCCGGTTTGGAGCCTTTGCCTTCAAAGATAGTCGACGGTGATCGGCACATCGCCGCGATACTCGCCGTCGGCGTCGCCGAGGATGGTCAGTCGGCCGCCGAACTGAAAGCTGAGGTTGCCGGCCGAATCGAGCTTGGGCAGGCCCGAAAGGTCGGTTTCGATGTCGTCGATGGCGATGCTCCCGCCGGCAATCGAATGCAGGTCGATCCGCCGCGGCATCTCGATTCGCAGGATCCGTCCCGGCTCGCCGCGCACCGTGACCGATCCGACCATCGCCTTCGCGCTTAGCGTGGCGATGCTTCCGCTGGCGCTGCGCTCGCCGTTGGGGAGCAGGGTCGCCGCCCCGCCGCCGCCGCCGAGCAGCACCAGCCGGTCGAAATCGAGTATCGTTGCGACCTCGATCTGGATTCGGTCGCTGCCATCGCTTTCCACGAGCTCGGTGACCGGCTTGCTGCACAACCGGCATTGCGCGGTCGCGGCGTCGGGAGCGCCGGCCAGCATGATTGCGGCGGCGGCAAGACTGCTCGCGAACGCGTACCGATACGCCATTGCGCAAGTGCTAGCGGCGATAGTCTAAAACAGGGTTAATGCCTGCGTAACCTCGGACGCGTCATTGTAGCGACGATGAGCAACTTGCCCGACCGGCGCCAGCTTTCTATCGCCTGATCCCTCGATGGCCCGATATCGACACCCCTGAATGGCCCGATCCCAAAACGGCTCCGCGGGGCGCCCGTTCGTCACCGCCTTCAAGATTCTGCTTTACGCGACGCTGCTCGGGCTGATCGCGGTAGCGGTTGCTGTCGCTGTCGCGGTAGCGTCGCTGCCCAGCTACGACCGGCTCTCGCAACGCTCCGACCTTGGCCAGATGATCCGGGTCCATGCGTCGAACGGCGCGGTGCTTGTGTCGCTCGGCCCGAGCTTCGGCAAATGGCTCCCATACGACCAGATACCGCCGGAAATGCGGTCGGCGATGATCGCCATCGAAGACAAAAGGTTCCGCTCGCATGTCGGCGTGGATCCGATCGGAATCGGCCGGTCCGTCTTCGTTCGAGTCGAGAGCGGGCAATGGCGCCAGGGCGGGTCGACGATAACCCAGCAGCTGGCCCGCAACATCTTCCTGACCAACAGCCGGACATTCGGCCGCAAGATCAAGGAGGCGGTGCTGGCACTCGCGATCGAGCGCAAGTTCAGCAAGGACCAGATCCTCGAGCTCTACCTGAACCGGGTTTATTTCGGCGGCGGAGCCTACGGCATCGACGCCGCCTCGAGGCGCTTTTTCGGCCACGGCGCCGAACAGCTCACCCTGGGCGAGGCGGCGATCATCGCCGGGCTGGTCAAGGCCCCGTCCAACTACTCGCCGACTGCCGACGTCGAGGCCGCTCGCGACAGGTCCCAGGTCGTGCTCAGGACGATGGTCGACAGCGGCTTCATCTCGGCGAGCCAGGCGGCCAACGCCGATCCCGCCCGAATCCGAATCCAGTCTACCACCAAGCAGGACAGCGTCCGCTATTTCACCGACTGGGCGCTGCCCCAGCTCGACACTCTGATCGACGAGACGTCCGATGCGATCGATGTCTGGACGACGCTCGATCCGAGGATGCAGCAGGCCGCGCAGCGGGCGGTCGTCGCCGACGCGCCGAGGGGCGCGCAAGGCGCCCTCGTCGCGATCGACCGCGACGGCGCGGTCCGGGCGATGATCGGCGGCAGGAGCTACCCTGATTCAATCTACAATCGGGCGACCCAGGCCGAGCGCCAGCCCGGCTCCGCGTTCAAGCTGTTCGTCTATCTGGCGGCGCTGGAATCGGGAATGAAGCCGACCGACATGATGGTCGACAGGCCGGTCGACATCAACGGCTGGCAGCCGCGCAACTCGACCCGCACCCATGCCGGGCCGGTCAGCCTGCGCGAGGCCTTTGCCCGGTCGATCAACACGATCAGCGCGCAGATCGGCCAGCAGCTCGGATTTTCGACGATCGCCGACATGGCGCGACGATTCGGCATCACCAGCCGGATTTCGACTTTTCCATCGATGGTGCTGGGCACGAGCGACGTCCGCCTGATCGAGATGACCCAGGCTTTTGCCTCGGTCGCCAACCGCGGCGTTGCGGTCACGCCCTACGGAATTACCAAGGTGGTGACCGTCAACGGCCGCGAGCTTTATCGCCACGAGCCGAGCGAGCAACGCGTGCTGGTCGCGCCCTGGGTCGCCGCGGAGATGACCGATTTGCTGCAATCGGCGGTTCTGACCGGCACCGGCCGCGCCGCCCAGATCGGCCGCCCTGTCGCCGGCAAGACCGGCACTACCAGCTCCAACAAGGACGGCTGGTTCATCGGCTTTTCGAGCGGCCTGACCACCGGCGTGTGGATGGGCCGCGACGATGCCCGCGCGGTTGCCGGCCTGCAGGGCGGAACCGCCCCGGCCCGCGCCTTTCACGATTTCATGGCCGTTGCCGTCGCCAATCGCCCGGTCGAGCAATTCGAAACCCAAGTGCCGATGCCCGACTGGCAGCTGGAGCCCGAGGAACTCTATCTCGGCGACGAATATCTCGACCCCAATGCCATGCCGATGGTCGACGAGCACGGCAATCCGATCATGCCGCCTGGATATCAGCCCGGCATGGAAGGCCAGCTTCCGCCGCCGCAGCCGGGCTCCGGACTCACTCAGGAGTGGCTCGACAATGCGATTGGCGGCGGTCGCCAGCCGCAGCGTCCGCCCCCGCAAGCCCCGCCACCGTCCAGCCAGCCGCCGCCGGGGACGCAGCAGCGGTCACCGCCGCAGCCCGATCCTTCGCAGCCGCGGCCCGGAACTCCGTAACAGGTCCCGCGCCGCGCGGGTGTCGCCGCCGAACAGGTGCCGCTCGAGCGCTTTGAACCCGGGCCCGTGGTCGAGGTGCTCGAGATGCGCGACTTCGTGGGCGACGACATACCGCCGCACCTGCGATTCGGCGAAAATCAGCCGCCAATTATAGCGGATCCGGCCATCGCTGCTGCAGCTGCCCCAGCGCGTGCGCGCATCGCCGACGCTGACCGCGGTCGTCTTGAAGCCGCCGGTTGCCGCGATCTCGGCGGTCTCGCGTGACAAGGTGTCCGCCGACAGCCGCTTGAGATATTGCTCGATCCGGCGGGGAAAGGCCGCTTCCGGGCCGCCGCAGGTCAGTTTGGCGTCGATCAGTCGCGGCGTCCGGGGAGCGATTTCGGCCCAGCACAATTCGACGTCGTCGCCGGCGATTGGGATGACCGCGCCCGGGGTAAATGGCTCGCCCGGCAGGGCGCGCTCGATCTGCTCGTCGATCCACGCCTTTTGGGTCGCCGCCCAGGCCAGCGCCGCCGCCGCCCGAACGCCACGCGGATGGGTGAGCTTGAGCACCCCTTCGCGCTCGTCGAAGCGCAGCCGCATCCGCCGGGCGCTGGCCATTGCGCGCAACAGCACCGGGACCGGCAGGGCGGGATGGCTTGCCAGCTGGCTAGAGGGCACGCTCGACCACGTGAAACTCGAGATCTCCGGCGTCGTCCTCGCTGATCGTCCAGCCGCGCGTCGACTGCCCGGCCTCATGGACTGTCTCGCGGCTACCCGAGACCAGATAATGCCAGTCCGGCAGCGGTTCGCCGGCGGCGCGAAGCCGATAGGCGCAGGTGTCGGGAAGCCAGTCCAGCTTGTCCAGCTTGCCGCGGTCGAGAACGACGCAATCGGTGACCAGTTTCTTTCGGTTCTTGTAGTCGGTGCAGCGCCCGTTGCGGCGGTCGAGCAGCCGGCAGGCGACGTTGGTCGGGTAAAGTACCCCGGTTTCCTCGTCCTCGAGCTTATGGATGCAGCAGCGGCCGCATCCGTCGCACAACGCCTCCCACTCGCCGCGGTCGAGTTCGGGCAAGGGCTTTTCCCAGAAAGGCTTAGGCGCATTCATGACAAAGCCAGCAATGCTCTGCTAACCGGAATCGATCAAGCCAATCGGGGGAAACAGGAATGCTCGCGCTCAAGCGCCTCATGCTCGCAATTGCCGTGACCGCCGCCGCAGCGCCGGTGGCCGCGCAAATGGGCGGCTATGACGGCGAGATGTTCATCAAGGCGATCAGGGAGGGTAACGGCGGCGAGGCGCTGAAGCTGCTTCAGGACAAGCCGATCCTCGCCAATGCCCGCAATATCGAAGGCAATACGGCATTGATCGCGGCAATCGAAAACCGCGATTCCGAATGGACGCCCTATTTGCTCAACAAGGGCGCCGACCCGAACCTCCCAAGTGCCCAGGGCGAGACTCCGTTGATGGCTGCCGCCCGAGTCGGCTTCAGGGACGCCGCCGAATGGCTCGTCGGACTTGGCGCCAAGGTCAACGCCGCCAATCGGGCGGGGGAAACCGCGCTGATCATTGCCGTCCAACGCCGCCAGGTTCCGATCGTCCGGGTGCTCGTCGATGCCGGAGCCGACCCCGATCGGACGGATTCCGTCGCCGGCTATTCGGCACGCGACTATGCCAAACGCGACAATCGCACGCCCGAGCTCCTGCGGATCATCGAAGCGAAGAAGCCGGCGCGCTAGCTCCCGGAGCCGAGCGCCGGGTCGAGCTGCTCGCATAGCCGCCGCGCCGCCCGCCGGGCGAAGCGAAGCACTTCCGCCTTGCGCCGCGCCGGAGCGAGCAGCCGATGCGAGGCGTCGCGAACCATCGCCGCGTCATAGCGGTCGGCGACGATCAGCCCGGCCTCGCTGGGCAGGAAGCGCTCGCCTTCGCAGATCGCCGCCAGCTCCGGCGGCACCGCCCAGAAGAAGCGGTCGCAATAGTCGAGATAATCCCTCCATTTGCCGTCGCCGACCAGGTCCGCCTTGGCGACCTTGATCTCGACGATCGTCAAAATGCCCTTCGAATCGATCGCCATAAGGTCGGCGCGGCGGCCGTTGGGCAGCGGCGCCTCGCAAATCGCGAACAGATCCTGCCGGCACAGCAGCCGGGTCACGCCGCGCGCGACTTCGGCCGCGATCGGCGGCCCGTCGGCAAAACACAGCGATTCGGCAGCGGCCTCCATGGGAGGACGCTAGAACGAAACGAGAATATTAGGAAGGTCGCGAATCAGCGATAGAAGACGTGGTTGCCGACCGTCGCGACGCGCTTCAGCCGCCAGCGCGGGCTGACTCGCCGGGCGTGGAAGAACAGCGCCTTGCCGATCGCCGAATCCTTGAGATCCTGGTCGACGATCTTGGCGATCGCCACCGCAGTCTTCCATTGCTTGCTGTCGCGGGCGACCCGCGGCCACGACTTGCCGCGGACGAACGAGAACTGGCCGCGCTGGAACAGCACCCCGCAATAGGTGCCGGGGAAGCGGCCGCCGCTATTGGCGCGGTTGGCGATCACCTCGCCGACCGCCAGCTGGCCGGCCAGCGGCTCGCTCTTCGATTCGAAATAGACGCCGGCGGCGAGGCATTCGAGTTCGCGGCTGCCCGGCTCGGAGCCGCGCAGCTGCGCGACCAGGGTCGCAAGATCGGCGCTCGGATCGATGGCCGGCGCTGTATCCTCGGCGGCGGCCGGTGCCTCGGCCTCAGACGGCGCCGAAACCTGGTCCGCCGTTCGCAGCAACTCCTGCGCAAGGGTCGACGGGCTGATCGAGCTGGCCAGCGGAAGCAGCGGTTGCGCGCTCGGGCCAACCTGTGCCGGCGCGACCGAGCTGGCGCTCATGGCAGCACAAATCAGCAGCGCCGAGCGAAGCGAAATCACCATGGAAACCGTATTTTTTGCGGTGAACAGCCCAACCTTCGAAGGCGTCTACTGGCGGACCTTCCCGCTCTTGCCTCCGGGGCGCTTCCCCGTCTTGCGTGGTGCTCTCGCCGGGCCAGTCCCATGCGCAAGTGCACCCCCCGCTCTTCAGTTGCCTCGACCCATTCGCGACTGGGTGAGCGGGGTCAACCCGCGAGGGTCGTTTCAGCGATGAATCGTTCCGGCTGCGCGATATCCAGTTCGATCAGCCACAAATCTTCGTCGAACCGGACCCGCTTGGCGAGGAATTCCGCCAAATTTTCGTCTGCCGCCGCCTCGTCGGGGCCGACGTTCGCCCATCGGTACTGGCCGTCCGGCGACAGCGCCCGTTCCAGGCAGGCGATGTAGCGGCCGCGGCTGCGGACGACGATCAGCAGCGCCCCGCGGTCGGGATCGCCCTTGCGAAGCACCGCCGCGAAGTCGCCATCGGCCTCGGCCCGGCGGACCAGGCTCGCCGCCTCGACCGAGGCGGTGAGGCGCCCGCGGCTCATCGCGAACTCAGGCGGCGTCGCGTTCGTCCGCCCCCATCAGCACCGCCGCAAGCGCGTCGCGGCTTCGCGCCCCGCGCATTTTCTCCAGCGTCGGCCCATGGCGAATGACCCGGCTGATCGCCGCGAGCGCCTTCAAATGGTCGGCGCCGGCTTCCGGCGGCGAAAGCAGCAGGAAGACAAGATCGACTGGCTCGCCGTCGATCGCCTTGTAGCGGACCGGCTCCGACAGCCGGACGAACAGGCAATAAATTTGCGACAGGCCTTCGATCTTGCCGTGCGGGATTGCGACACCCTGCCCAAAGCCGGTCGAGCCGAGCTTCTCGCGCTCGCCGATGGTTTGCAGAATCGCCGAGGCGGGAACGCCCAGCCGATTGCCGGCGAGGCTCGCCAGCTGCTGGAAAAGCGCGCGCTTGGTGCCGGCCGACATTGCCGGCTTGATCGCGTCGAAATCGAGAAACTCTGTGAGGTGCATCGACAAACTTCTGCAGGGCGCGGGAGGGGTTTCGGGAGAAGACCAATCTAACTTTCGCTGGGCTCGACCCAGCCGATGTTCCCGTCGTCGCGGCGATACACCATGTTGAGCTCGCCGGTGTTCGAATTGCGGAACATCAGCGCATTGGTGTTCCTGAGGTCCATCATCATCACCGCGTCGGCGACATTGGCCTGGGGGATGTCGACCCTGGTCTCGGCGACGATCGTCGGGCTTGCCGGCGGCTCGGCCCCGTCGCCGCCGCCGGCGAAGATGCGATAGGCGGCGTTGGCCTCGAGCAGCGGAGCGACATCGTGGCCGGGCTTATGCTCCTTGAGCCGCTTCGAATAGCGGCGCAACTGCTTCTCGATCTTGTCGGCGGCGGCTTCGAAGGCGATCTGGGCGGTCGGCGCGCGGTGGGCGGCCTTGAGCACGACGCCCTGCCCGACCGGAGCGACAATGTCGCAGGTGAAGTCGTTCTGCGGCCCCTTGCCGAAGGTCACATCGGCGCCGACCGCACGGGCGTAATATTTCTCGGTGATCTCCTCGATTCGCCGGATCGCATGGTCCTTGATCGACTCGTTGGTTTCGACCTGATGATCCGCGACACGAACGTCCATTGGGGAGACTCCTTTGGTCCGCTTGGCGGCCGCTTAGGGCCGCGTTTGGCGCTGCGTCAACTCGCGGCGGTGAAGCGTGCCCACAACGGGTTGACCAGCTTGGAGATAAACGCACGATGACGCTCAAGCTCCTCAATTGCCGGGACATGCGGCCGTGGGATTCGTGGCTCGCGAACGGTTACCGACCCGGCAACCCCGGCGATTCCAGCGTCTTCGGTGTCCTCGGCCAGCCCGAGGCCGATCTGCCGACCGCCGGTGAGCTCGATATAGACTTGGGCGAGCAGCTGCGCATCGAGAAGCGCGCCGTGGCGAACGCGATGGCTTCGGTCGACTCCGAACCGCACGCACAAGGCGTCGAGGCTATGCTTGGCGCCCGGGTGGCGGCTGCGGGCAAGGGCCAGCGTGTCGACCATCCGGCTGTTGCAGACCACCGGCCGGCCGCACAGTCCGAGCTCGTGATTGAGGAAGCCGAAGTCGAAGCTGGCGTTGTGCGCGACCAGCGGCGAATCGGCGATGAACTCGAGCAGCTCCTCGACCCGGTCGCCGAACAGTGGCTTGTCGGACAGGAAGATGTCGGTGAGACCGTGAATCGCCTCGGCGCCGAGCGGCATCGACCGCTCCGGATTGAAGTAAGCGTGGAAGTGGCGGCCGGTATCGGCCCGATTGATCATCTCGATACAACCGATCTCGACGATCCGGTCGCCGCCGGCCGGGTTCAGCCCGGTGGTTTCGGTATCGAAGACGATCTCGCGCATCAGGCGATTCTAACCACCCGCGGCGAGGCCGAGACAAGTCAGTATTTCCCGCACCTGGCTTTCAGTTGTGGATAGATCGCCGCTCGTGTCGACGACGAAATCGGCGCGCTTGCGTTTCTCCGCGTCGGGCATCTGCCTGGCCAGCAATGCGTTGAGCTTGGCCTCGCTCATTCCCGGCCTGGCGAGCACCCGCTGGCGCTGCACCTCCGGCGGAGCAGAGACGACGATGACCTTGTCGAAGGCCTCGCCGCCGCCGGTTTCGTAGAGCAGCGGAATCTCGAACAGCAGCGCCGGCTTGTCGGCATGGTCAAGCAGGAACCGGGCTCGCTCGCGATGCACCGCCGGGTGAACCAGCGCTTCGAGCCGGGCGAGCTTCTCGGGATCGGACAGCACTTGTTTCGACAGCGCGTCGCGATCGACCCCGTTCGGACCGGTCGTGCCCGGGAAATGCTGCTCGATCGCCTCGACCAGCTCGCCGCCCGGACCCTGCAGCCGGCGAACGATGGCGTCGGCGTCGAACACCGGGATTTCGGCGGCCTCGAACATCTTCGACACCGTCGACTTGCCCATACCGATCGATCCGGTGAGCGCCAGGCGGATCATGCCGGGACCTCGCCGCGCTCGCGAAGCGCGCCGACAAGCGGGACCAATGGCATGCCGAGAATGGTGAAATAGCTGCCGTCGATGGAGTCGAACAATTGCACGCCGCGGCCCTCGATCCTGAATACCCCGACGCAATAGCCGACTTCCGGCCATTCCGCATCGAGGTAGGAGGCGATGAACGAGTCCGACAGTGGCCGCACCCGAAGCCATGCCTGGTCGCACAGGCTCCAGTCGACCTTGCCGTCCAGCGCGAGCGCCACCGCGCTGGTCAGCTGCAGCGTCTTTCCGGAGAAGAACCGAAGGTGCTCGGCGGCTTCCTCGCGCCCGCCCGGCTTGGCGAAGATCCGGCCGTCGACCGAAGCGACCGAATCGCTTCCGATCACCCAGTCTCCGGCCCGGCGCTCGCTGACCGCCAGGGCCTTGGCTTGCGCTAGGCTGGTCGCCAGGGAGGCGGGGGAGTCGTTCCGGTGCCGTTCGGCGGTCTCGTCGATATCGGCCGGGTCCGCGGTAAACTCGACGCCCGCCTGCTCGAGCATCACGCGCCGGATCGCGCTTGAGGAGGCGAGGACGAGCGCCATCTATGACAACCTTGTGGAAAAGCGGGGCCGGACACGTAGCGCGACTATGGGGGCGGCCTCAATGCGCGCCTTACCCTCAGCATCACGCCGGCATTGCCCGATTCCATTCACAAGCGGAGCGATCGATCCCCAGCCTGTGAATCGCGGGAGCTTCACCGAGCCGGAGCAAGATGAGGCGCTGTTGGCAAATCCGGAACCGCGGCCTAAATCCCGCGTCCCGCCGGCCAACTACAACATCAAGATTCTACTTAAGACTCTAATAGGGAGAGAAGGGGTGGCCCCGTCGTCGAGCAAGGCGCAAACGGCGGACGGCCTGGGCAAACCCTTGCTCGCCGTGCTTCGGGGCGAGCGACGGGATCCGCCGCCGCTTTGGCTTATGCGGCAAGCTGGTCGGTACCTTCCCGAATATCGGCAGTTGCGCGAGGCAAAGGGAAGCTTTCTCGATCTGGTTTATGACAGCGACGCTGCCGCCGACGTCACGCTGCAACCGCTCGAGCGTTTCGACGATCTTGGCGGTCTCATGCTTGGGCTCGGTGCCGCCGGGC
>CBIHLI010000010.1:0-12601 GCA_966210575.1 uncultured Sphingomonas sp. | reverse complement strand
GTAATAGCCGGGCTCGTTGGAGATGATCATCCCCGGCGCCAGCGGTTCGTCGCCACCGGATTGCGAACTGGTCACCGGGGCGATCCGCTGCGGGCCCTCGTGGACGGCGAGGAAGCTGCCGACGCCGTGACCGGTGCCGTGGGCGTAATCCAGTCCGGCCTGCCACAAGGGCCGTCGGGCGAAGCTGTCGAGCTGGGTGCCGCGAGTCCCTTTGGGAAAGACGGCAGTCGCGACGGCGATGTGGCCCTTGAGCACGCGAGTGAAGCGGTCGCGCATTTCGTCGGTCGGTTCGCCGATCGGCACGGTGCGGGTGATGTCGGTGGTGCCATCGACATATTGGCCGCCCGAATCGATCAGATAGAGGGTGCCGGTTTCGAGCTTGCGGTTGGTCTTCTCGCTCGACTTGTAATGGACGATGGCGCCGTTCGGTCCGGCGCCCGAAATCGAATCGAACGACAGGTCGCGTAGCTCCGGCGATTCGCGGCGCAACGCCTCGAGCTTGTCGGAAGCGATCAGCTCGTCGACCTGGCCGCCCGGCGCTTCCTCGTCGATCCAGCGGAGGAACCGGGCGACGGCGACGCCGTCGCGCTCCTGCGCCGCTTTCTGCCCGGCAATTTCGACCGGGTTCTTGAGCGCTTTGGGCAGAATGGTCGGGTCGCGCAGCGGCAGGATTTTCGCGCCGGCCTTGTCGAGCGCGTCGAAGATCGCCGCCACAGACCGCTCGGGGTCGACCGCTACCGTCTTGCCGCCGAGCTCGCCGAGCGCCGCCTCGAAGGCATGGCGGTCGTGCAGGCGCACTCCGTTGCCGAGGTGCTGGCGGACGTCCGGGCCGACCTTCTCGTCGGCGACGAACAAATCGGCGGTGCCGTCCGAATGGACGATTCCGTAAGCCAGCGCGACGGGGGTGCGGTGGACGTCCTGCCCACGGACGTTGAACAGCCAGGCGATCGAATCGAGCGGCGCGATAACCGCCGCGTCGGCGTTCTTCGACTCCAACCACTCGGCGATCTCGGTGCGTTTCTCGGCCGAGCTCTTGCCCGCATATTCGTCGGGCTGGACGACCAGCCGCGCCTTCGACGCTTCGGGCTTGTCGATCCACACCTTGTCGATCGGATTCTCGCCGACCGCGACCAGCTCGGCGCAGCGGCTGGCGAGCGCTTCCCTGGCGCGTTTGACCCAGTCTCGGGTGTGCAGCCACGGGTCGTAGCCAATCCGCGCGCCTTCGCGCGCATGGTCCTTCAGCCAGTCGGTGACGCTGGTTTCCGGAACCGATTGGTAGCTCCATTCCCTGTCGCTGACCTGACTTCGGACCTGCAGCGTGTAGCGGCCGTCGACGAAGATCGCCGCTTCCTCCGGCAGCACGACGGCTGAGCCGGCCGAGCCCTGGAAGCCGGTCAGCCACGCCAGCCGCTGGGCGTAGCTGCCGACATATTCGCTCATATGCTCGTCGGTCAGCGGCACGACGAAGCCATCGAGCCGGTCGGATTTCAGTTGCTCGCGAAGCGCGGCGAGCCGGTCTGCATAGCTGGACATGGCGCGGCCTTTAGCGCGGTTTTGGGGTGGACGCACGGCCTGCATCTTGCTTTCGGCAAGTAATGAGCAAGACGAGTGACCTTCCGACCCCGCCCCGCGCCGAGCCGCGGCCGCACAGCTTTGAATATCACGGCCATGTGGTCGAGGACCCGTGGGCGTGGCTTCGCGACCACGGCTATCCCAACGTCACCGACGAAAACGTGCTCGCCTATCTGAAGGCGGAGAACGAATATTTCGAAGCGGCCATGGCGCCGCACAAGGCGCTTGTCGACCAGCTGTTCGAGGAGATGAAGGGGCGGATCAAGGAGGACGATTCGTCGGTTCCGATCCGCGACGGCGACTGGCTCTACTGGTGGAAGTTCGAGCCGGGGGCGCAGTACCGGCAATGGTATCGACAGCCGGTTGCAGGCGGCGATGGCGGGCTGATCTTCGACGAGGCGGCCGAGGCCGAGGGGCACGAATATTTCCGTCTCGGCGCGCTCGAGCTCAGCCCGGACGCCATGCTGATGGCGACGATGGTCGACACCAACGGGTCGGAGCGGTTCACGCTCAGGGTCCGCGACCTGGCGACCGGCGAGGACGTCGAGACGATCACCGAGGTCGGGATCGGATCGCCGGTGTGGACCAGCGACAGCAAGGGTCTGGTCTTCACCGAGACCAATGAGAATTGGCGCAGCTACCGCGCCCGTCATCATCGGCTCGGAACGCCCATGGACGAGGACCAGACGCTCTACGAGGAGACCGAGGATTTGGGCTTCTCAGTCGCGGTCGACGATTCGCAGGACCGAAGCCTGATCTTCATCGCCACCGGCGACAATACGACTACCGAGGTGCGTTTCGTTCCCGCCGACGATCCGCTCGCCGAGCCGGTGCTCGTAGCGCGGCGCAAGCAGGGCCGCGAATATTCGGTCGACGCGGCGCACGACAAACTGTGGATCGTCGCCAACGACGACCATGTGAACTTCCGCCTGGCCGAGGCGGACCCCGGAAACCCAGGCGAGTGGACGACCCTGATTCCCGGCTCCGACCGAGTCTATCTGTTGGGCGCGGCGAGCTATCGCGACCATATCGCCATGCATCAGAGGGTCGACGGACTCGATCAGCTGGTGCTCCGGAGTTACGACGGCGAGGAGACGCGAATCCCGTTCAAGGAGGCGAGCTACAGCGCCGGTTTCGCCGGAAACCCGGAGTTCGCGCCCGAGGCTTACCGGATCGGCTATTCGTCGATGGTCACGCCAGCGACGGTCTTTGATTTTCATCCCGACAGCGGCGAGCTGGAGGTGCTCAAGGTCCAGGAAATCCCATCGGGCTACGACGCTTCCAAATATTCGACCGAGCGGCTGATGGTGCCGGCGCGCGACGGCAAGATGATCCCGGTGTCGGTCGTCTATCCGAAGGGCTTCAAGAAGGATGGCGCGGGCAAATTGTTCCTCTATGCCTATGGCGCCTACGGCCACGCCATCCCGCCGGGCTTCTCGGCGGCGCGGATCAGCCTGCTCGACCGCGGTTGGGCCTATGCGATCGCCCATATCCGCGGCGGCGACGACCTCGGCTACAGCTGGTACCTCGAAGGCAAGCTCGAGAAGCGGACCAACGCCTTCACCGACTTCGTCGATGCCGCCAGAGGGTTGGTCGAGGCGAGGTTCACACGGCCCGGACGAATCGCGATCAACGGCGGCTCGGCGGGCGGCGAGCTGATGGGGGTTGTCGCCAACACCGATCCCGAGCTGTGGGGGGCTGTGGTCGCCGACGTTCCGTTCGTTGACGTGCTTAACACGATGCTCGACGATTCGCTGCCGCTGACGCCCGGCGAATGGCCCGAATGGGGCAATCCCTTGAAGGACAAAGCGGCATTCGAGCTGATCCGGAGCTACAGCCCTTACGACAACGTCAAGCGCCAGGATTATCCTCCGATGCTGATCACCGGGGGTTTGAACGATCCGCGCGTAACCTATTGGGAGCCGGCCAAATGGGCCGCCAAGCTGCGCGCCAACAAGACCGACGACAACTTGCTGCTGCTTAAGGTCAACATGGGCGCCGGCCACGGCGGCAAGTCGGGCCGCTGGGACAGCCTCAAGGAAGTCGCCGAAGCGTTCGCCTTCGTGCTGACCCAGGTGGAGTGAAGTGACGGAGCGGCCGCCGTTCGAGATGAGCTTTACCGCCGCTCCGGAGCACATCGACGAGCTCGGCCATGTCAACAATGCGGTCTGGGTGCAGTGGATGGAAGCGGTCGCGACGACCCACTGGCGCAGCGTCGCCGACCCGGCGCACCAGGCCGACTATTTCTGGGTCGTAGTCCGGCACGAGGTGGATTATTTGCGCGCGGTCGCGGAAGGTGAGCGGATCACCGCCCGCACCTGGGCGGGCGAGAAGCCAAAAGGCGCCAAGTTCGACCGGCACATCGAGTTCGTCGGCGAGGACGGCAAGCCCCGCGTTCGCTCGCGATCCGACTGGGCAATCATCGACCGGGCGAGCGGCCGGCCGATCCGCGTGCCCGCCGAGGTAGTGGCGCCATTCCTCGGGCCGCGTTAAGCACGGCCTCGATGACGCGACCGGTCCTCCACGATTATTACCGATCTTCGGCGGCCTACCGAGTGCGGATCGCGCTCAATCTCAAGGGCGTCGACTATGAGAGCCGGCCGGTCAATTTGGTCGAGGGCGAGCAGAAAGCCTCTGAATACCGCGCCCTCAATCCGCAGGGCTTCGTGCCGATGCTGGAGATCGACGACCATCGGCTGACCCAGAGCCTGGCAATCTGCAACTATCTCAATTCGCGCTATCCCGAGCCGCCGTTCATGCCGGACGATGCCGCCGACCGTGCCCATGTGCTGAGCCTGGCTCTGACCATCGCCTGCGATATCCACCCGCTCAACAATCTGCGGGTGCTCAAATATCTCGGCGGTCGGCTAAGCCAGGACCAGGTCGCGCGCGACAAATGGTATGCGCACTGGATCACCGAAGGGTTCGAAGCTTTGGAGGCGATGGCAGCCCAGCGCGCCGGCGCCTTCCTGTTTGGCAATTCGCCGGGGCTCGCCGACATCTGCCTGGTGCCGCAGATGTACAATGCGCGGCGGTTCAACGTGCCAGTGGAACCCTATCCGACCTTGCTTCGGGCCGATGCCAGCGCCAACGCGCTGCCGGCGTTTGCCGAGGCGCATCCCGACAAGCAGGAGCAAGCGGCATGAACCGCGTCGATAGCATGAACCGCGGGATGAGCGGCCTCAGCGCGCTCGAATCGGTCGACATCCCGTCGCTCGAAGGCAAGGTCAGCGACGACGAATGGGCAATCCGGGTCGACCTCGCCGCCGCCTATCGGATGGTGGCGTCGTACGGTTGGGACGACCTGATCTTCACCCATTTGTCGGCGCGGATTCCGGGTCCCGAGCATCACTTCGTGCTCAATCCCTACCAGCTGATGTTCGAGGAGGTGACCGCCTCCTCGCTGATCAAGGTCGACGTCCACGGCAATCCGGTCGAGCCAACGCCATTCATCACCAACCCGGCCGGCTTCACCATCCATTCGGCGATCCACATGGCCCGCGAGGACGCGCAGGCGGTGATGCACCTCCATACGCCGGCCGGACAGGCGGTCGCTGCCCATTCCGAAGGCTTGCTGCCGCTGACCCAGACGGCAATGCTGGTGCGCGGCGACCTCGCTTTCCACGATTATGAGGGGGTCGCGGTCGACCTCGACGAGCGCGAACGACTGGTCGCCAATCTCGGCGACAAAAGCGCGATGATCTTGCGCAACCATGGCACCCTGGCGGTCGGCAA
The DNA here is from genome assembly GCA_966210575.1 of uncultured Sphingomonas sp. Classification (GTDB taxonomy): domain Bacteria; phylum Pseudomonadota; class Alphaproteobacteria; order Sphingomonadales; family Sphingomonadaceae; genus Sphingomicrobium. Next base: position 7,294 of record CBIHLI010000010.1, on the reverse strand, counting down.
GACGATCGGCGAATGTTTCGTGAAACTCTATTTCCTTGAGCGCGCCTGCCAGGCGCAAGTGATGGCGCTGTCGGCCGGCGAGGACGTCAACCTGCCGCCGCAGGGTTCGCCCGAGATCACCGCCCAGCAGGGCGCGATGGGGCTCACCGTCGCCGCAAATTTGCTCGCCTGGCCCGCCTTGAAGCGCAAGGCCTACCGGCTCGACCCAAGCTTCGCGACCTGAGCGCGTGAAGGCGGCGGCAAGCGTCAGCGACTATCGCGCGCTCGCCAGGGCGCGGCTGCCGCACTTCCTGTTCGAATATCTCGACGGTGGCTCCTACGCGGAGGTGACCCTCAAGCGGAACGTCGCTGACCTAGAGGCGGTCGCCCTGCGCCAGCGCGTGCTTCGCGATGTCTCGGCCATCGACCTGTCGACCGAGCTGTTCGGCGAACGCTGGGCGATGCCGGTCGGACTGGGGCCGATCGGCCTCTCCGGCCTCTATGCCCGGCGCGGCGAGGTCCAGGCGGGCAAGGCGGCAGCGGCGGCCGGCGTGCCGTTCAGCCTTTCCACGCTCAGCGCCTGCTCGATCGGCGAGGTCGCCGAGAAGGCGGGCCCGGGCTTCTGGTTCCAGCTCTACATCGTCAAGGACCGCGCCTTCGTCGCCGACATGATCGCCCGCGCCAAGGAAGCGGGCTGCGGGGCGATATTGCTGACGGTGGACCTTGCCGTGCCTGGGACTAGGTACCGCGACTATCGCGCCGGGCTCTCAGGCACACCCGGTGGCGGCGGCGGGTCGCGGCGGCTGGCGCAGGTGCTCCGGCGGCCGGCATGGGCCTGGGACGTCGCCATTCATGGCAAGCCCCTGACGCTCGGCAATCTCGAGCCGCTGCTGGGCTCCGGAGCAGCGCTCCAGGATCTGATGGGCTGGGTGTCGTCCAACTTCGACGCAAGCATCGGCTGGAAGGACGTCGAGTGGGTGCGCGAGCAGTGGAAGGGCCCGCTGCTGATCAAGGGCATTCTCGATCCCGACGATGCGCTCCAGGCCGCAGCGAGCGGTGTCGACGGAATCGTCGTTTCCAATCACGGCGGACGGCAGCTCGATGGGGTCAGCTCGACCGCGCGGGCGCTGCCTCGGGTGGCGGAAGCCGTCGGCGGCAAGGTGCCAATACTGGTCGATGGCGGAGTGCGCTCAGGGCTCGACGTGGTTCGGATGCTGGCCCTCGGCGCCGACTTCGTGATGCTGGGCCGCGCCTGGGCCTATGCGCTGGCGGCGGCAGGGCAACAGGGCGTCGAGCACGTGCTCAGGCTGATCGATGCCGAAATGCGGGTGGCCTTGGCGCTGACCGGCCATCGGTCGATCGCCGAAGTCGGGAGCGAAACGCTCGACCGAAATTAAGTGGTCGGGGAGAGAGGATTCGAACCTCCGGCCCCTGCCTCCCGAAGACAGTGCTCTACCAGGCTGAGCTACTCCCCGACCGGAACCCGCGAGGCGACAGACCGTCGCGGCGGGAGCCAAGGCCGCGGCTAGATAGAGGGGGGTTGCCCGCAGCGCAACCTGCAATCAGCGCCCCAGCGCGGTCAGCCAATCCTCGACCCGGACGAATTTTTCGCGCGGAGAGCCGGGCCGGGCGCGAGCGGTCTCGGTCTGCTCGATCTTGCGCCAGTCGTCATAGTCGGTCGCCATCACGTCGCGGGTGGCGAGCAGCGACTTGAGGCCGGACGCGCCGGCGCGATCGCCCGAGCTGCCCGGCGGCATTGCCGCGACGATCTGCTCGGCGACTTCATAGCCGTCCGGGCGGTTGGTGCCGATTGTCCCAGTCGGTCCGCGCCGGGCCCAGCCGACCGCATAGAGCCGATCGGCTATCTTCCCGTCCTGGTTCAGGAACTTGCCGCCGCGCTCATCATAAGGAACGCCCTCGAGCGGCGGCGTCGAATAGCCGATCGAGGTGATGACGAGCGACGCAGGCACCTCGTAGGTTTCCCCCGTGCCGACCGCGCGCCCGCTCTCGTCGAGCCTGGTTCGTTCGACCACGATCCTCTCGGCCTTGCCGTCGCCCTCGATTGCCAAGGGCTTGGCGAAGAAATCGAAGACCATTCGGGTCGCTTTCGATTCGTCGGGGCCTTGGCTGGCGAATTCGCGGAGGATCGAGACCGATTTGCGCTGGCCGGGCTCGAGCGCCTCATCGGCCTCGACCGGCGGGAAATCGGCGGGATCGACGACCGGCGTTGCAGATTCCAGCTGACCGAGCTCGCCGAGCTCCTTCGGAGTCATGGAAATCTGCAGCGGTCCGCGGCGCCCGATAATCGTGACGGTGCGGATCGGCGAGGCGTCGAGCGCATCGAGCGCATGGCCGACGATGTCGCCGCCTTCCAGCTCGCCGCGGGTCTTCGACAGGATCCGCGCGCAGTCGAGCGCGACATTGCCGTTGCCGATCACGGCCGCATGAGTGCCGCCGAGCGGCGGAGCGAGGTCGGCAAATTCGGGATGGCCGTTGTACCAGCCGACGAAGGCCGCCGAGCCGACCACGCCCGGCAAATCCTCGCCCGGGATGCCGAGCTTGCGGTCGTTCGGGGCGCCGATCGCCAGCACCACCGCGTCATAGAACTCCATCAGCTCGGCAAGCGACAGGTCGCGGCCGACGCAGACGTTGCCGATGAAATCGACCCCTGCGCTTTCGGCGACCTTGTCGTAGCGCTTCGACACGGCCTTTAGCGACTGGTGGTCAGGCGCCACTCCGAAGCGCACCAGCCCGTAGGGGACCGGATATCGGTCGAGGATATCGATTCGTGCCTGCTCGCCGAATGCCTTGTTCAGCGCCTCGGCGGTGTAGAAGCCGCCCGGCCCCGATCCGACGACGGCGAAATGGCGCATCAGTCGCGCTTGTCCTCGAGCAGCAAATCGCCGCCCTTGGCGCTGAGCATCGCCGCAATCGGCTGCGCGAACATGCCGAGCAGTCCCGGCAGGTCGATATGGCAGTGGACCTTGCTTTCGTAGATGGTGAGGTCGGCATCGATCGCCTGGCCCATCGCGGCGACGCTCAATTTCATCGTGTCGCCTTCCCATCGCGAGGTGACGTTGGCGCCGCCGGGAATATGCTCCTGGAGCTTGTGGATGTTGCCGCCGATGCGGCGCCGCGCCTCCTCCTTGCCGAGCTTGTGGGGCAGATCGACGTCGATGGGCTGGCTCATTTCCAAGCTGTGACCGGCGCCGAAGCGCTTTTCAAGCGCCGCCTGCGGTTTATGGTGGGCGGATGCGTGCGCTTGCCGGCCTTTGCGTTCTCCTCGCCTCAGGCGCGGTTGGACAAGCCTATCCGGCAAGCTCTGCCGCCCCGGGCCCAGCGCCGGCAATCTGGGCGCCCACCCAACCCTATGTGATCGTCGGCCAGGATGAGCGCGGCTATCGCAATTGGTATATGGCGTCCGTCGTCCATCCGATCCGGGTGCGCGCATTCAACGACTATCTGACGATCAACGGCGTCGGCGGAGTGGTTCCAACCTGGCAGCTGCTGCGCACTGCGAGCGATTGGCGCAAGTGCGGCGGCCAGCCATTCGAGGTCCCGCCGACCGAACACTGGCCCAATATCGTCCACGCCTTGCGCTATATCGGGGCGGTCATCGAGCCGGTGATCGGAGAAGTCGAGCCGGTCTCGGCCTATCGCAACCCGACACTCAACAGCTGCGCAGCCGGCGCACCGACTTCGACTCACCTGACCGGCGGCGGCATCGACATGGTTCCGACGCGACCGATCACGCGCGAGGCGTTGATGGCGACGCTCTGCCGGATTCAACTCGACACCGGCAATTGGAACGCCATCGGGCTTGGCCTCTACAAGGGCCTCAGATTCCATATCGACGCCCGCAAGTTCCGGGAATGGGGAATGGCGGGCGCCCGTGGCGGTTATGGGTGCGCCGCGGTCCTGGCCGAGGGCCCGATGCCCTACGTGCCCGAAGCGAACCCGCCGGTGACGGCTGCTGCGCCGCAACACGAATAGGGACTTGTGCTGCGCCGGTAGCACCCCACATCACCTCCAGTTCGAGGTGTAGCCATGGATTTCGAGAAACTCACCGATAGGGCGCGAGGCTTTCTCCAGGCGGCCCAGACGATCGCGGTTCGCGAGCATCATCAACGAATCGCCCCCGCTCATTTGCTCAAGGCGCTGCTCGACGACGAGCAGGGCATGGCGGCGGGGCTGATCGAGGCCGCCGGCGGCGACCCCATCGCGGCGCGGCGCGAGGTCGATGCGCTGGTTGCCAAGATTCCGGCGGTAACCGGAACCGGTGCGACCCAGGCGCCGGCGCTCGACGGCGACACCATCCGGATCCTCGACCAGGCGGAGCAGGTCGCGAAGAAAGCCGGCGACCAATATGTGACCGTCGAGCGGATTCTGCTGGCGATGACTCTGTCCAAGGGCACCGACGTCGCGGCGGCGCTCGAGAAAGCAGGGCTCAAGCCGCAGGCGCTCAATGCCGCGATCGAGAAGCTGCGCGGCGGCCGGACCGCGGACACGCAGGCGTCCGAGGACCGCTATGATGCGCTCAAGCGCTACACGCGCGATCTCACAGAGGCGGCGCGGGAGGGCAAGCTCGACCCGGTCATCGGCCGCGACGAGGAAATCCGGAGGACGATCCAGGTCCTCGCCCGCCGCACCAAGAACAATCCGGTGCTGATCGGCGAGCCGGGCGTCGGCAAGACCGCGATCGTCGAGGGCCTGGCGATCCGGATCGCCAACGGCGATGTGCCCGATGGCCTCAAGGATCGCCGCCTGCTGGCGCTCGACATGGGCTCGCTCATCGCCGGCGCGAAATATCGCGGCGAGTTCGAGGAACGCTTGAAGGGCGTCATCGACGAGGTGAAGCAGTCACAAGGCAATATCATCCTCTTCATCGACGAGATGCACACCTTGGTCGGCGCCGGGAAAAGCGAAGGCGCGATGGACGCGTCCAACCTGCTCAAGCCGGCGCTGTCGCGCGGCGAGCTTCACGTGATCGGCGCAACGACGCTCGACGAATATCGCAAGCATGTCGAAAAGGATGCGGCTCTGGAACGCCGCTTCCAGCCGGTGTTCGTGCGCGAGCCGACAGTTGCCGACACCATCTCCATCCTTCGCGGGCTGAAGGAGAAATACGAGCTCCACCACGGCGTCAGGATCACCGACGCCGCGATCGTCGCGGCCGCGACCCTGTCGAACCGTTACATCACCGACCGATTCCTGCCCGACAAGGCGATCGACCTGATGGACGAGGCGGCGAGTCGGATCCGAATGGAAGTCGAATCCAAGCCCGAGGAGATCGAGAATCTCGATCGCCGGATCATCCAGCTCAAGATCGAGCGCGAGGCGCTGAAGAAGGAGCCGGACAAGGCGTCGAAGGAGCGGCTCGACAAGCTCGAGAAAGAGCTCGCCAACCTCGAGCAGCAATCGTCCGAGCTGACCCAGCGCTGGCGGGCGGAAAAGGAAAAGATCGCCGGCGAGGCCAAGATCAAGGAGCAACTCGACGCCGCTAGGATCGAGCTTGAGCAGGCGCAGCGAAGCGGCGACCTCGCCAAGGCCGGGGAGCTCCAATACGGGCGCATCCCCGAGCTCGAGAAGCAACTCGCCGAAGCCGCGGCAGTGACCAAGGGCGCGATGCTTCGCGAGGAAGTCACCGACCAGGACATCGCCGCCGTGGTCAGCCGCTGGACCGGAATCCCGGTCGAGCGGATGATGGAGGGCGAACGCGAGAAATTGATGCAGATGGAGACCGCGATCGGCGCCCGGGTGATCGGCCAGGACGAAGCGGTCAAAGCCGTCTCGGCGGCCGTCCGCCGCGCCCGCGCCGGCCTGCAGGACCCCAACCGGCCACTCGGCTCCTTCCTGTTCCTCGGCCCGACAGGAGTCGGCAAGACCGAGCTGACCAAGGCGTTGGCCGAATTCCTGTTCGACGATCCCTCGGCGATGGTCCGGATCGACATGTCCGAGTTCATGGAGAAGCACGCGGTCGCGCGGCTGATCGGCGCCCCTCCCGGCTATGTCGGCTATGAGGAAGGCGGAGTCCTGACCGAGGCCGTCCGCCGGCGGCCGTACCAGGTCGTCCTGTTCGACGAGGTCGAGAAAGCCCACAGCGACGTCTTCAACATTCTATTGCAAGTGCTCGACGACGGCCGCCTGACCGACGGCCAGGGGCGGACGGTCGACTTCACCAATACGCTGATCATTCTGACCTCGAACCTCGGCTCGCAATTCCTTGCCAATCTTGGCGAGGACGAGCCGGTCGAAAAGGTCGAGCCGCAGGTGATGGAGGTCGTGCGCGCCCATTTCCGTCCCGAGTTCCTCAACCGGCTCGACGAGATCATCCTGTTCCACCGCCTCGGAGCGGGGCACATGGGCCCGATTGTCGACATTCAGGTCGCCCGGCTTCAAAAGCTGCTCGAGGACCGCAAGATCAAGCTCGAGCTCACGCCGGCAGCACGCGAATGGCTTGGCCGGGTCGGCTACGACCCGGTTTACGGCGCCCGTCCGCTGAAGCGCGCGGTGCAGAAATACCTCCAGGACCCGCTCGCCGACGCCATCCTGTCCGGCATGATCAAGGACGGAGACACTGTCCGTGTCGACGAAGGCGAGGGCGGGTTGGTGCTTACTCCAGTCGAAGAAGCCCGCGAAACCGCCGAGTAAGGCTCGACAGCGGTTTGCGCCCGCCGCTAGGCAGCTGCAATGGATGAGGAAACGGCGGCCCTGCTCGATCGTGCCGACACGCTTCGGCGCGGCGGCCGCATCGAGCAAGCGATCGCCGCCTATCAGCAAGTGGTCGAACTCGAGCCGGGGCATGCCGACAGCTGGTACAATCTAGGCTGGCTGCGCAAGCAGGCGCGCCAATATGGCCCGGCACTGGATGCTTATGGCGAAGCGCTTCGCCGTTCGGTCGCAGACCCGCAAGAGGTCCACCTCAATCGGGCGGTAATCCTGTCGGACCATCTGGCGCGGCTCGACGACGCCGAAGCGGAGCTTCGAGCGGCGCTGGCACTGAAGCCCGACTATGTCCCGGCCCTGCTCAACCTCGGCAATCTCCATGAGGACCGCGGCGAGCGCGCCGAGGCCGAGCGCGCCTATCGCCAGGCGTTGCGGGCCGCGCCGAACGATGCGCTGGCGCTAAGCCGGCTCGCAGGCGTCGTCGACGCTCGATCCGAAGCCGCCACCCGGCTGGTCGAAACCTTCCGCGAACGGCTCGCTTCAGGAATCGACGCCGGCGATCGCGCTGATCTCGGCTTTGCGCTGGGCCGGCTGCTCGATGCGCGCGGTGATTATGATCGGGCGTTTGCCGCTTATAGGGATGCCAACC
>CBIHLI010000009.1:0-13123 GCA_966210575.1 uncultured Sphingomonas sp. | reverse complement strand
CGACAGCTGGCGCGCCTACATGCGGCGCCAGACCAATACGATCAATTACGGGACTGAGCTACCGCTGGCTCAGGGAATCGAGTTCCAGATCGCGCCCTAGGTTCCGACAAGCTCCGGCCAGCGTCGCTCGAAATCGGCTTTCCAGTCGATGAGGACGCCCGGCTCGAGCGGCTGGGCGACCAGAAAGCCCTGGGCGACGTCGCAGCGCAAGGCGCGCAGGAAGCGCAATTGCTCGACGGTTTCGACGCCTTCGGCGGTGGCGCTCAAGCCGAGCGCATGGGCGAGGTCGATCATCGATTTGACGATGACGCTGCAATCATGGTCGCGCGGCAGGTCCTTGACGAACAATTTGTCGATCTTGAGCTCGGTGAAGGGCAACTGGCGAAGCTGCATCAGGGTCGAATAGCCGGTCCCGAAATCGTCGATCGCCAGGCCGATCCCCTTGATCCGGAAGCGGGTCAGCGTGTCCATCAACTTGATCAGCGGCTGCGTCGCGCCTTCCGTTAGCTCGAGGACCAGCCGGTCGGTCGGAACCCCAAGTTCCTGGCAGATGCGCTCGACGAGGTCGGGAAAGTCCAGGCTCTGCAGGCTGATCGCCGAAATATTGAAGGCGACGTTGGTGTCGAGGCCCTGTGCCTGCCAACTGCGCCATTGCTCGAGCGTGGTTCTCAGTCCCCATTCGGTCAGAGGCGCGATCAACCCATGCTTCTCGGCGAGCGGAACGAAGCGCGAGGGTTCGACGGGCCCGAGCTCCGGCTCTTCCCAGCGGACCAGCGCCTCCAGCCGCGTCAGGGCGCCGGTGTCGAGCATGACTTTCGGCTGGTAGAGCATGTGCAGCTCACCATGCTCCAGTGCTCGCTCGAACCCCCTGACGAGCTTGCGTTCTGGCCGGCCGCTCATTGCACCAGATTGGCCTTCAAATCGCCCAGCAACTGCTCGAGCTCCTGGAATCGCACCGGTTTTTCGAGCGGGCCGATCATTGTCTGGCCGAGAGCCTCGCCGAGCCGGAAGGCCGATTCCAGCACCCGGCGGTCGAAACCGCTGAAAATCAGCACCGGGGCTTCATTGTGCTCGGAGGCCAGGAAACGCAGCAGCTCGACGCCATCCATTCCGGGCATTCCCAGGTCGAGGACGACCACGTCCGGCCGCTCGGCGCGGAACGCCTCTCGAAAGGCGCCGTCGTCGGCCGTGAGCACGGGCCGAAACCCACACTCATTGGCAACCTGCGCGACAAACTCGGCCAGTGCCGGCTCATCGTCGATCACTAGCAGCCGCGGCTGCCGCATCCCTTGCTCCTCGCCTGTCTTCGCTGGCGCTTTGCGCTTCGCGAATGTGGAAAGAAACCGGTTTTTAACCGCAATCCGTCCAGAATGAGGACAACAGTTCCGATGTGAAGGAAAGTGTGGATGTTCTCATCGCTGATCCAGCGCAGGCGCTCGGGCTCGTCAGGGAACGACCAGGCGGCGTTCGAGTCGACCACCTTTTCGTTGACCACCGCGGTACCTCGGCCGGTCGAGCGCCGCTCCGACGAGCGGCTGATTCCGCTGCTGAAGGTAGCGAAGATGTCTAGCGCCAGCGGCGAGCGGCTGATCCGAGTCCGCAACATCTCGGCCGGCGGATTGATGGGGGAAATCGCCGAATGCCCGCCGGTGGGCGAACAGGTGTCGATCGAGATGTCGTCCCAGAAGATCCCGTCGAGCGTGACCTGGATTCGCGAGGGGATGATCGGAATCAAGTTCGACCAGACCGTCGACCTCGGCGAGCTCCTTGCCGGCCGCAAGCCTCGCCACGGCTTCCGGCCACGTCCGCCGCGGCTGGAGGTCGATTGCAAGGCTTCGGTCCGGGTCGGCAAAACCTATTACACGGTCGCCGTCCACGACATTTCGCTCGGCGGGCTGAAAGTCGAGCCGATCGAGGAATATTGCGTCGGCCGCGACGTCATCGTCGTCGTCGAGAGCCTCCGGCCGATCAAGGCCGAGGTCCGCTGGTATTCCGACCGCCGCGCCGGGATCGTCTTCAAAAAGCCGCTGGAATTCGAGGAGCTGGCCGAGTGGGTCGGCAAGCGGCTCGAGGTCGCTAGCCTCAAGGCCAGCGTTCAACGCAACTAACCGTCTCGAAAAACCCGTCTGAAAAGCCTATCTCCGTCTTCAGTAGGAGACAGGTCGATGGCTGAAGATGTCGCGGTGCTTGCTGGCGGGTGTTTTTGGTGCACCGAAGCCGTGTTCAACGATGTCGTCGGGGTAAAGTCGGTCGAAAGCGGCTACACCGGCGGGACCGTACCCAATCCGACCTATGAGCAGGTGTGCGGCGGCGCCACCGGCCATGCCGAAGCCATCCGGATCACCTTCGACCCCGATGCGATCAGCTACGGCGAGCTGCTGGATATCTTCTTTGCCGTCCATGACCCGACCCAGCTCAATCGGCAGGGCACTGACGTCGGCACCCAGTACCGCTCGGCGATTTTTCCGCAGAACGCGGCCCAGGAGGAAGAGGCCCGACACGCGAAGGAGCGCGCCCAGGGCCATTGGGACGGCAATGTCGTCACCACTATCGAGCCCAAGTCCGACTGGTGGCCGGCCGAAGGCTATCATCAGAGCTATTGGGAAGGCGAGGGTCAGCGAAACCCCTATTGCATCGCCACCATCCCACCGAAGCTGCAGAAGCTCAGGCGCAGCTTCCAGGCGCGCGTGAAAGGTGAAGGAGCGGCCGCCTAGCGCGGGGCCGCCGCCCGCTTCAGCCGATCGTTGATCGCCGCGCCCAGGCCCTCATCGGGAATTGGAGCGACCGCGATAGCGGCTTTGGGCGAGGCCTCGGCCTGATGAAGCAGGTCGAACAGCCGCGCCGCCGCTTCGAGCAAGTCTCCCGAAGGGCTGAGGTTCAAATCGCCGTCGACTCGGCCGAAACCGATCAGAAACTCGTCCGCCGTTGCGTCGATGGCGTTGAGACGCAGTGGCTTCGACGGCGCATAATGGCTGGCGAGCTGCCCCGGCGCCTCGATCGCTGAGCCGGAATCGAGGTCGGCCTCGCGAACTTCGATCGGTCCCCGCCTTAGAAGCCGCAATTGGCCGCTGGCTTCCGCCACGATCGTCGATTCGATTCCGCCCGGAGAAGGGCCATCATCGACGATCAGCTTTATCCCGCCGCCGAGGCTTCGAAGGACATGGTCGGCCCGGGTCGGGCTGATCGTGCCGCTGGCATTGGCCGACGGCGCTGCAAGCGGCCGGCCGACGGCGCGAAGCAGCGCCTGGATCGCGCGATGGGCGGGTACTCGAATGCCGATCGTCGGCAAGCCGGCGGTGACCAGGGGCGCGATCGCGCTGTCGTCGCGGAGCGGTGCAACGATCGTCAGCGGCCCCGGCCAATGGGCCTCCGCAAGCGCGCTTACGCGCGGACCTAGCTCGGCAATACGCCGCGCTTCATCGATATTCTTCACGTGGACAATCAATGGATTGAACGACGGTCTTCCCTTGGCTTCGTAGATACGGGCGACGGCCCGCGCGTTGGTCGCATCTGCGGCGAGGCCGTAGACCGTCTCGGTCGGAACCGCGACCGGCTCACCGGCAAGCACCAGGCGCGCGGCTTCGGCGATAGTATCTTCGCTGAATGGAAGTGTCCGCGTCTCCATTAGACGCGGCTACTAGGGGCTAGGCGCGTTCCCTGTCGAGCAGCTTGGCGGGATCGATGTCGAGCCGCTCCATCCGATCGCGGATCTCAGGCCACTCCTCGGTGAGGAAGCGGCTGCGCTCCGACTCCTTGAGCCGAGTCCGGGCGCCCGGGGCAACGAACAGCCCGACGCCGCGCTTGACGACGACCAGCCCCTCATCCTGGAAGCCCTGATAGGCCTTGGCGACGGTTAGCGGATTGGCCTGCTCGTCGGCGGCCAGGGCCCGGACCGAGGGCAGGGCGTCACCGTCTTGATACCGTCCAGAGAGGATCGCGTTGGCGATCGTCTCGCGAAGCCGGACATAGACGGGTTTGTCGTGTTGGGTGCGAAGCGCCATGCTGTTATAATACAGCACCGCGCGTTTTCGTCAATATCCCGCGGGTGTTAGAGCGGCGGCGACCAGGTTTGCGCGACTTCCGCGAGATCCGGGTGAGCGCGGTCTTCGAGGTCGACGCTGGAAGTGCCGATGAAAATGAACCCGGCGATGCGCTGTCCCGGCCGGCAAAAAGCCGCGGTGACCCTTGGCGAATAAGCGCGCCAGCCGGTCACCCATCCGGCGACGTGACCCATCGCGTGGGCGGCCAGCAACAGGTTCATGCCCGCAGCGCCGCACGACAATTCCTGCTCCCAAACCGGAATTTTGTGGTCGGCGACCGGCGCCGACACGAGAACGACGAGTTTGCCGCCGTAATGGGCGAATTCTTCCTCCTTGCTGTGACGGGCAAGCGGAGCGCCGGGATCTTCTTCCGCCAGCGCCTGGCGAAGCAGCGCCGCGAGAGCGTCGCGCTGTCCATCATCGACGACCACGAACCGCCAGGGGGTTAGCTGACCGTGATCCGGCGTCCTGGCCGCGATTGTCAGCATCTGTTCCAGCTCGTCGTCCGACGGGCCGGGGCCGGCAAGCTGCCTCGGCTTGGCCGAGCGACGGCTGCGCATAAGCGCGAGCAGCGAGGAGCGATCGTTGAGCACCGCCGTTCATCTAGGGTGCAGCTGCGCTGGCAACAATCGCCCTTCACAAGCGGAATTGCGCCGTTAGGGTGCGCCGCCTGCGAAAAGCCATCTGGGGAGAGGCTCAGTGACCGGACTTAAGCCAGTCGGGATGTGGAACGAGGGCGACTGGACAGTCGTCATCACGCTCGGCGTATTCCTGCTGTTCCTGATTGGCGGAATCATGATCGCGTCGAAGCGCGATCCGGAAGCGCTCGGCCATCCCAAGGGCCTGTACATGCTGTTCTTCGCCGAAATGTGGGAGCGCTTCTCCTACTACGGCATGCGCGCGCTGCTGATTTTCTATTTGACCCAGCACTGGCTCTTCAACGATTCGAAGTCGAACCTGATTTACGGCGCCTACACCAGCCTGGTGTACATCACGCCGGTGCTCGGCGGCTATCTCGCCGATCGCTATCTCGGGCAGCGCCGGGCGGTATTGTTCGGCGGCATCCTGCTGATGTTCGGCCACTTCCTGATGGCGGTGGAAGGAGTCGGCGGCCAGGATGATCCGACGATCAACGTCTTCTGGTCGGCGCTCGCCTTCATTATCGTCGGCTCCGGCTTCCTGAAGGCCAACATTTCGGTGATGGTCGGGCAGCTCTATTCGCTGACCGACAAGCGCCGCGATCCGGCCTACACGATCTTCTACATGGGCATTAACCTCGGCGCCGCGGTCGGCACGATCCTGGTCGGCTATCTCGGCGTGACCGTCGGCTGGTCCTACGGCTTCGGCCTCGCCGGAATCGGCATGCTGGCCGGGCTGGTCGTGTTCGTGCTCGGTCGTTCCGCCCTGCGCGGCGCGGGCGAAGCCCCGGCGCCGCTGGCGAAGAGCACCGAATGGACGCTGTACGGCGTGGGAATCGGCGCCGTCGCGGTGATCTGGGCGCTGGTCCAGTACCAGGACGTCATCCAGACCCTGTTGATCATCTCCGGGATCGGCTTGCTGGGATACGTGCTTTACGAGGCGTTCAAGCTGGACAAGCAGCCGCGCGAGCGCATTTTCGCAATCCTTTTCCTGATCGCCCTCAACCCGGTCTTCTGGGGCCTGTTCGAGCAGGCCGGGGGAAGCATCAACCTGTACACCGACCGCTATGTCGAGCGCGGCGGCGTGCCGGCGCCGATCTTCCAGTCGATTAATCCGATCTACATCATCATCCTCGCGCCCTTGTTCACGGCGCTATGGACGCTGCTCGGAAAGCGCAACCTGGAGCCTTCCGCTCCGGCCAAGTTCGCGCTGGCCTTGTTCCAGGTCGGCGCCGGCTTCCTCGTCTTCGTCTGGGGCGCGAACGCGTTCCCGGTCGGCGCCGAAGCCAAGACCGCCGTCCTCTTCGTGTTCCTGCTCTACTTGCTGCACACAACCGGCGAGCTGTGTCTGTCGCCGGTGGGGCTGAGCGCGATGAACCGGCTGGCGCCGGCGTATATGGCGAGCCTGATCATGGGCGCCTGGTTCTACATGACCGCAGTCGGCAATTTCGTCGCCGGCAAGATCGGCGAAGCAACCGGCGGCCACGAGGGCGAAATGACGAAGGATCTGACGCTGTCCGTCTACACCACCATCGGCTGGTGGACGGTTGGCATCGGCGCGGTCGTTCTTGCGCTGTCGCCGATCGTCAAGCGCTGGATGCATCTCGACACGCTTAGCGACGCCGACCGGCTGGCCGGACGCGCGGAGCTGGCCGAACCCGCCGCGCCCGGAATGCGGCCGCAGGACGAAACGACGCCGGGACCCGAGAAGGCCTAATGCGCAAGGGGGGCATTGCGGGGGCTACGCTCGCGCTGTTCGCTCTTGGCGGCTGCGCGGCGCTCAGCCCGCCTAAAAAGGGCGCGGCAGCGATCCAGATCAACGAGGATCCCTATCCATCGACCTATGCGCCTTATCCCGGCGTTCCGACCGTCATTCGCGGCGCCACCATCTTCGACGGCGAAGGCGGCCGGATCGACGGCGGCACGATCGTCCTTGCCGACGGCGCCATCCAGGCGATCGGCGGGCCGGACCTGGCGGTGCCGGAAGGGGCGCTGGTGGTCGACGGCAGCGGCAAGTTCGTCACTCCGGGCATCATCGACGTCCACAGCCATCTCGGCGACTATCCGTCGCCCGGCACCGAATCGCATTCCGACGGCAATGAGGCGACCAGCCCGGCGCGGCCGGAAGTCTGGGCCGAGCACAGCGTCTGGCCGCAGGACCCGGGATTCTCGCGCGCTCTGATCAATGGCGGCGTGACGACTCTGCAGATCCTGCCCGGTTCGGCCAATCTGTTCGGCGGCCGCTCGGTGACGCTCAAGAACGTCCCGGCGCGGACCGCGCAGGGGATGAAATTCCCGGGTGCCCCGTACGGACTGAAGATGGCCTGCGGCGAGAATCCCAAGCGCGTCTACGGCTCGAAGGGCAATATGCCGCAGACCCGGATGGGCAATATCGCGCTCACCCGACAGACCTGGATCAAGGCCCAGGCGTACAAGCGCAAATGGGACAAATATTCCGCCAACGGCGGCGAAATGCCGGAGCGCGACCTGGCGATGGACACATTGAAGGACGTGCTGGCCGGCAAGATCCTCGTCCACAACCATTGCTACCGGGCCGACGAAATGGCGACGATGATCGATCTGTCGAAAGAGTTCGGCTACAAGATCACCGCCTTCCATCACGCCGTCGAAGCCTACAAGGTCGCCGACCTGCTCGCCGCCAACGACACCTGCGCGGCGATGTGGGCCGATTGGTACGGCTTCAAGATGGAAGCCTATGATGGCATCAAGGAGAACATCCCGTTCGTCCACAATGCCGGCGCCTGCGCGATCGTCCATTCCGATGATCCCAACGGCATCCAGCGGCTGAACCAGGAGGCGGCCAAGGCGCTTGCCGACGGTCAGCGGGCGTGAGTCCCCGGCCTGACCGACGCGCTGGCCTGGACCTGGCTCTCGGCCAATCCGGCCAGGGCACTCGGGATCTTCGACAAGACCGGCAGCCTCATGCCAGGAAAGATGGCCGACGTCGTGCTGTGGAACGCCGACCCCTTCAGCATCTACGCCCGGCCGGAACGGGTCTGGATCGACGGCGCGCTGATGTACGACGCCGATGATCCCAAGCGCCGCCCGGTCAGCGATTTCGAGCTTGGTCAGCCTGGCGAAGGAGACGTCAAGTGATCCGCCTTGCTGCCGCCGCCTTGCTGCTCGCCGGCACCGCTCCGGCCGCGGCCGAAACCATCGCCATCACCAACGGCATCGTCGCGATCGGCGACGGCTCCGAGCCTTTTCAAGGTGCTACCGTCGTCATTCGCGACGGCCGAGTCGTCGCCGCCGGGCCTGGCGCCCGGATTCCGGCGGACGCCCGGATCGTCGATGCCAATGGCAAATGGGTGACCCCGGGGATCGTCGCCGGCTTCTCGCGTCTCGGGCTTGCCGAAATCGATCTCGGCGACCGCGGCGCCGACGACACCAGCGCCGCCAATGGCCCGTTCAGCGCCGCCATCGACGTCACACCCGCCATCAACCCGCTTTACACGCCGATCGCCGTCAACCGGGCCGACGGCGTGACCCGGGCTCTGGTTGCGCCGTCGACCGCGCGAAGCATATTCGCCGGGCAGGGCGCGGTGATTGACACCGGCGCCGACATGAGCCCGGTGACCCGGGCTCGCGCCTTCCAGTTCGTCGAGCTCGGCGAAACCGGCGCGGACGATGCCGGCGGCTCGCGCCCATCGGCGCACATTCTCTTCCGCAACGCCCTGCGCGAGGCGGCCGAGCTTCGGCGCTTTGCCGATCCCGTCCGCTCGGCCCGGACCAGCGAGCCCGACGAGCGGCTCGAGCCGGTGGTTCGCGACCCCAATGAAGCCCGCATTTTCGGGCCCGGAGCGCGGCGAAGCGAGGACGTGCTCCTGACCCGGTTCGACGCGGCGGCGCTGGTGCCGGTCCTCCAGGGCCGCCAGCACCTGCTCGTCCATGTCGAGCGGGCCAGCGACATCCTCCAGGTCATCGACCTCAAGCGCGAGTTCCGGTCGCTTCGGATCGTCATCGTCGGCGCCAGCGAAGGCTGGCTAGTCGCGGATCGGATCGCCGCCTCCGGAATTCCGGTGATCGCCTCGGCGGTCAACGACTTGCCGGCCAGCTTCGAGCAGCTGGCGGCGACCCAGTCGAACGTCGGCCGGATGCGCGCCGCCGGAGTCCGGGTGTCGATCGGGACGATCAACGACGACGAAACCCGCAACGTCTTCCGCGAGCGGCAATATGCCGGCAACTTGGTCGCTTTGACCAAGATCCCCGGCGCGACCGGGTTAAGCTGGGGCGAAGCGCTTGCTGCAATCACATCGGGGCCGGCCGAGGCGATCGGTATGGGCGGCGACTTCGGCAGCCTTGCCCCCGGCCGCCGCGCTGACGTCGTCATTTGGTCGGGCGACCCGCTCGATCCGCGCAGCGCCGCCGAAGCGGTGTTCATCGACGGGGTCGAACAACCGCTCACCAACCACCAGAGCAGGCTTCGTGATCGCTATCGCCACCTGCCGCGGCGCGAGCTGCCGGAGGCGTACCGGCATTGACCGGGCTCGCCTGCCTCGCGCTAGCGGCGGCGGCCTTCGTCGGTTCCCACTTCCTGCTGTCGCATCCGCTCAGGGCGCCGCTGGTCCGGGCAATCGGTGAAGGTCCGTTCCGCGGCATCTATTCGCTGGTCGCGCTCGTCACCTTCGGGGCGATGCTGTGGGTCTATCATGGAATCGGCCGGCAGGCGCCGCTGTGGGTTGCCGGAGATGCGGTATGGGTAGCCGCCAGCCTGCTGATGTGGTTCGGGTCGATCCTGTTCGTCGGCTCGTTCGTCCGCAACCCGGCGTTGCCGGGCGCCAGACTCAAGCGCGGCAGGGCTCCGGTTGGAGTTTTTGCGATCACCCGGCACCCGATGATGTGGGGATTCGCCAGCTGGGCGATTGTCCATGCGGCTGTCGTGGCGACTCCCAAGGCGCTGATCCTCGACGGCGCCATCCTGCTCCTCGCGCTCGGAGGGTCGGTCGGGCAGGACGCCAAGAAGCGCAAGCTGATGGGGGAACGCTTCCACGAATGGGCCCTGCAGACGGCGTTCATTCCATTCGGCCGCGGAGGCGCAAATCCCGGCGCGATCGCCTTGATCGGCGGCACATTGCTGTTCTTCCTTGCGACCTGGGCACACCCGGGACCGGCAGGCTTCTGGCGCTGGATCGGCTAACCGCGCTAAGGTGCGGCCAATGACACGCAATTTCTTCGGCACCGACGGCATACGCGGGCTGACCAACGCCGAGCCGATGACCGCCCAGACGGCGCTTCGAGTCGGCCAGGCGGCGGGCACGCATTTCCTTCGCGGCGACCACCGCCACCGGGTGGTGATAGGCAAGGACACGCGGTTGTCCGGTTACATGATGGAATCGGCGCTGGTCGCCGGCTTCACCAGCGTCGGCATGGACGTCGTCCTGCTGGGGCCGATGCCGACCCCGGCGGTGGCGATGCTGACGACTTCGATGCGCGCCGATCTCGGCGTGATGATCTCCGCCTCGCACAACCCGTTCGCCGACAACGGCATCAAGCTGTTCGGCCCCGACGGCTACAAGCTCAGCGATTCCGTCGAGCGGGCGATCGAGAAGCGGCTCGAGCAGCCGCCGAAGCTGGCCGCTCCCGAGCTGATCGGCCGGGCCAAGCGCATCGATGACGCCCGCGGCCGCTACGTTCACCACGCCAAGTCGACATTTCCCGAGCATTTGCGGCTCGACGGCCTCAAGGTCGTGCTCGATTGCGCCAACGGCGCCGCCTACCAGGTCGCTCCGGACGCGCTCTGGGAGCTCGGTGCGGAGGTCGTAACGATCGGGGTCTCTCCGAACGGGCTCAACATCAACGACGGGTGCGGGTCGACCCATCCCCAAGCCATCCGCGAGCGCGTCATCGCCGAAGGCGCCGATATTGGGCTCGCGCTGGACGGCGACGCCGATCGGATCGTCATCGTCGACGAGAAGGGCGAGCCGGTCGACGGCGACCAGATGATGGCGCTGATCGCTCTCGACCGGCGCAACCGCGAGCAGCTCAAGGGCGATGTCGTTGCCACCGTCATGTCGAACCTTGGGCTCGAGCGGCGCCTCGAGGAAGCCGGGATCGCGCTGGTCCGCACGCAGGTCGGCGACCGCTATGTACTGGAGGAAATGCGGGCGCGCGGCTGCAATGTCGGCGGCGAGCAGTCCGGCCACATCATCCTGTCCGATTATTCGACCACCGGCGACGGTCTCGTCGCCGCGCTTCAGGTGCTCGCCGCGCTGGTCGCCAGCGGCAAGCCGGCGAGCCAGGTCCTTCGCCAGTTCGAGCCGTTGCCGCAGCTTCTCAAGAACGTCTGCTTCAACGGTGGAAAACCACTGGAAAATGCGAAAGTCAAAAGAAGCATCGCCGCCGCCGAGCGCGAGCTGGAGGGCAAAGGGCGTCTGCTGATCCGCAAGTCCGGCACCGAACCGCTGATCCGGGTGATGGCGGAAGGCGACGACCCGGCGTTGGTGCAAAAGGTCGTCGACGACATTTGTGAGGCGGTCCAAGCGGTGGCGTGAACGCTTTCTTCGCAATTGGGAGCGCAAGAGCGGCCTTGTGCACATGGACAACTTCGCTCGCGGGATCGGGTCGAAGGCGAATAAAGTGACGCCGACGGCGCGAATCCTGATCATCGCCGGCTCCGATTCCGGCGGAGGCGCGGGGATTCAGGGCGATCTGAAGACCGTGACGATGCTCGGCGGCCATGCGATGACCGCGATCACCGCAATCACCGCCCAAAACACGCTTGGAGTCGACGCCGTCCATACGGTGCCGGCCGAGACAGTGTTGGCGCAGATCGACTCGGTCGTGTCCGACATCGGCGTCGATGCGGTGAAGATCGGCATGATCGGCAGCGCCTTCACCGCCGGCCAGGTGGCGGAGCGCCTCGAGCAGCTGAAGGCCGAGCAGCCCGACCTGCCGATCGTGTTCGATCCGGTGATGATCGCGACCAGCGGCTCGGTGCTTGCCGACGAAGCGACGGTCGCGGCGTTCGGCAAGCTGATGAAGATCGCCACCATCGCCACGCCCAATCTGCCCGAGCTCAAGGCCCTGACCGACGAGGAAGATCCGGTCGCTGCCGCACTCCATTTGGTCGGCGAGCATGGCTGCGCGGTGCTGATCAAGGGTGGGCATGACGAGGGCGAGGCGCTTGCCGACGCACTGATCGAAACCGACAACATGACCAGCTGGCAGGGCCAGAGGATCGCTACCACCAGCACCCACGGCACCGGCTGCACCCTGGCGAGCGCGATTGCCCTGTTCCTTGCGCAAGGGAATTCGCTGGCCGACGCCGTCGCTCGCGCTCGCAACTTCGTGCGGATCGCCTTGCTCGACGCGCCGGGACTGGGGCAGGGGGCAGGGCCGATCGGCCAGGGCCGGGTCCGGCTCGATGTTGGCGCCGGCCCGCGCCTAAACCAGGTGACCATAACCGGCACCGACTATCGCAAATCGGTCGCGTTCTACCGGGCGATTGGCCTCAGGCAGGTCGTCGACAGCCCGGAGAATGGCTACGCGCGCTTCGAGGCGGCGGGCGGCGCGACCCTGTCGGTGCAAATCGATCCGGAAGAAACGATTTCGCCAACCACCGCCGTCTATCTCGAATGCGACGATCTCGACGAGCGGGTCGAGCAACTCGCACGCAGCGGCATTCCGTTCGAGCATGGCCCGAGGAACCAGCCGTGGATGTGGCGCGAGGCCCGGCTGCGCGACCCGTCCGGCAACATCATCTTCCTCTATCATGCCGGCGAAGCCCGCCGTTTCCCGCCCTGGCGGATCGACTAATCCACAAAAATTTCATGCACCTACTGGAGGCGGCGCCAATCCGCCCATAGGCTTGCGACTCGATGGCCCGCCGCCCGTGCTTCAAGCTCGAAATCGGTTATCCCGAGCCGCTCGCCGGGGTCGACGAGGCCGGCTGCGCGCCGCTGGCCGGGCCGGTCGTAGCTGCGGCGATCATCCTCGACCGCGACAAATTCCCGCGCGGCATCGACGATTCGAAGAACCTGCCGCTCGAAACCCGCGAGGCGCTCTACGCCAAGCTGGTCAAGGTCGCCGCCTGGGGCGTCGGCGTTGCCAGCGTCGAGGAAATCGACACGATCAACATCTATTGGGCGCGAATGCTGGCGATGACCCGGGCGGTCGAGGCGCTTGGGATCGAGCCGGCCTGGGTGCTGGTCGACGGCAATGCGACCCCGCGCTGGCAGCGGCCATCGAAGGCGGTCGTCAACGGTGACGCCAAGTGCCGGTCGATCGCCGCCGCCTCGATCATCGCCAAGGTCACCCGCGACCGGATGATGGCCGAATGGGCGTCCGAATATCCGGGCTATGGCTGGGAGACCAACCGCGGCTACGGGACGCCCGAGCACTACCGAGGCTTGCGAGCTCTTGGCCTGACGCCGTTGCATCGGCGCAGCTTCGCCCCGATCCGGGCGATCGAGCTCGGCCATGCCC
>CBIHLI010000008.1:0-14227 GCA_966210575.1 uncultured Sphingomonas sp. | reverse complement strand
GACTATACGCCGATGGAGTTCGTCGTCCTGGTTCTTCAGCGCTTCTTCTCGATGGGGATCGAGGATGCGACCCGGGTCATGCTTCAGGTCCACCAGCAAGGCGTCGCGGTCTGCGGGGTGTTCACCTACGAAGTCGCCGAGACCAAGGTCAGCCAGGTGATCGATTTCGCCCGCGAGAACCAGCACCCGCTGCAATGCACTCTCGAGAAGGCTTGAGCTGAGCCGCGGTTGCGCGCGCGGCTTGCTTCGTTAAAGCGCGGCGGTGGACAGCATCTGGATACAGGGCGGGAAGCGCCTGGAAGGCGCGATTCCGATCAGCGGCGCGAAAAATGCCGCGCTGACCCTGCTGCCGTGCGCCCTGCTCACCGAGGAGCCGCTGATTCTCGGCAACTTGCCGCGGCTCGCCGATGTCGACAGCTTCGGCCACCTGCTCAACCAGCTCGGTGTCTCGACCAGCGTTGCCGGGGTGAAGAAGGGCGAGTTCGGGCGCCGGATGACGCTCCAGGCGAGCGATGTCGCGTCCACGGTTGCGCCCTATGACATGGTTCGCAAGATGCGCGCGTCGGTGCTGGTGCTGGGCCCGATGCTCGCCCGCGCCGGCGAGGCGACGGTATCGCTGCCGGGCGGCTGCGCGATCGGCGACCGGCCGATCGACCTCCACTTGCAGGCGCTCGAATGCCTCGGTGCCGACATCGAGCTCGCCGCCGGCTATGTGAAGGCCAGCGCGCCCAGGGGACGGATCGCCGGCGGCGACTTCAGCTTCCCGATGGTGTCGGTCGGAGCGACCGAAAACGCGGTGATGGCCGCCGTCCTGGCCGCCGGCCGATCGCAATTGTTCAACGCCGCCCGCGAGCCGGAGATCGTCGATCTATGCAACCTGCTGGTAGCGATGGGCGCCAGCATCGACGGCATCGGCTCGTCGCATCTGGTGATCGACGGTGTCGAAGGGCTCCACGGTACCAGCTACGACGTCATGCCCGATCGCATCGAGGCGGGCAGCTACGCCTGCGCGGCCGGAATCACCGGCGGCTCGATCGATCTCGTCGGCGCCAGGGCCGACGACATGCGCGCGACCCTGACCGCGCTGGCCCATGCCGGGCTGATGCTCGAGTTCCACGAGCGGGGGATCCGGGTCAGTGCCGACGGCCCGCTCAAGCCACTGGCTCTGTCGACCGCGCCCTATCCCGGATTCGCGACCGACATGCAGGCGCAGTTCATGGCCATGTTGAGCCTCGCCCAGGGCGACAGTTTCCTCGAGGAGACGATCTTCGAAAACCGCTACATGCACGTGCCGGAGCTTCGGCGGATGGGCGCCGAGATCGAGATCCACAGCCGCTCGGCGATCGTCCATGGCGTCGACAAGCTCACCGGCGCCGAGGTCATGGCGACCGATCTCAGGGCGTCAATGAGCCTGATCCTCGCGGGGCTTGCCGCCGAGGGCGAAACCCAGGTGCTGCGGGTCTATCATCTCGACCGCGGCTACGAGCGGCTTGAGGAGAAGCTGTCCGGCGTCGGGGCGACGATCGAGCGGCGAAGCTCGGGCTAGCTGACCAGCCTCAGGCCGGCGATCGCGGCGACGATGACCAGGATCAGCAGCAGCCGAACCAGCGAGGCCGGCTCGCCAAACCACAGCAGTCCGACGGCGACCGTGCCGACGGCGCCGATCCCGCCCCACACAGCATAAGCCGTGCCCATCGGGATAGACCGCGACGCCAGCTCGAGCAGCGCCATGCTGATCGCCACCGAGACCAGGAAGGCGAGAGTCCACGGCCAGTTTCGAAACCCGTCGACGAACCGGAGCGAAGTCGTGAACCCGATCTCGAAAAGGCCGCCGAGAATCAGCCACAGCCAGGGCATGCAGGTTCCTTTCGACTGGACGCGTCGCAATCGCGCGGTACCTTCACCAAATGGCTGAGCGGAGAAAAATCGGCAACCGGATTGCGCCGCTGCACTTCCTGTTGTTCGCGGTCGTGGGCGTCGTCGCGGTCGGAATCTTCTGGCTCGACCTTCACGAAATCCGCCGAGCGATCATGATCGGCTTCGACGTCGCGGCGGTGCTCTTCCTCGTCTCCGTGTCGCCATTGCTCGGGACTCGCGAAGGGGCGGCGATCCGCGCCCACGCGCGAGAGAATGACGCGAACCGGGCGGTGCTGCTGGCAATTACGTTTGTGGTGATGGTGGTGTTGTTAGTCGCGATCGCCACCGAGTCGCTCAAACATTCGCCCGAGCCGTTCACGCGAATTCTGATCGTCGTCACGCTGGCGATCGCCTGGGTGTTCAGCAACACGGTCTATGCGCTGCATTACGCCCACCTCGCCTATGGCGACGAGCTGCAGTGCAAGGGGCTGAGCTTTCCCGGCACCAACGAGCCGCTCTACTGGGACTTCGTCTATTTCGCCTTTACCCTCGGGATGACGTTCCAGACGTCCGACGTCACCATCAGCGACCAGCGGATCAGGCGGGTCGTGACGCTGCACTGCCTCGCTGCCTTTGTCTTCAACATCGGCGTGCTGGCTTTCACCATCAACGTGCTCGGCGGTTAGGTCGCCGCTTCCAGGGTCGGGCTTGCCTCCTCCGGCCGCCGGGCGGCGAGGATGCAGCCGGCAACGATCAGCGCTGCGCCGGCGAGCGTGAACGGCGACACCCGCTCGTCGAAGAACATCCAGCCGAACAGCGCAGCCCACAGGAAAGCGGTATATTCGGTCGCCGCGAGATAGCTCGCCTCGGCGCGGGCATAGGCCCAGGACAGCAGCAGCATCGAGGTGATGGCCAGCACAGCGGCGAGGAGCAGCGCAGGCCAGGTCGCCGCGGGCGGAACCGCGATCCCGACGAACGGCAGCAGCGCCAGCAACGCAATGGTGACGATGACGCTCTGGAAGAAGGTGATTTCGAGCGGATCGGCGACCAGCGCCTGCTGGCGCATGATGATGATGTTGAGCGCGTACAGCACGGCCGAGATAAGGATCGCGACGCTGCCGATCAGCGCGTCGCGGCCGAGGTCCGCCTGCGCCTGGCCGACGAAGATGACCACTACGCCGGCAAAGGCGACCAGCGATGCGGCGACGGTCTTGCCGCCGATCGTCTCCTTGAGCAGCAGCGATGCGAGGTAGAGGGCGATCAGCGGCGCGATGAATGCCAGGGCGATGGCCTGGGCGAGCGGCACCCGGGCCAGCCCCCAGAAAAAAAGGAACCCCATCGCGGTCGACAGGATGCCGCGGGCGAGATGGATCTTCATTGTCGACAAGCTCGGCCAGCCGCGGCGCCGCGGAAGGTAGAGCAGGCCGGAAAGGCCGATCCCGATGAGATTGCGCCAGAACATGGTGGTGATCGTGCCGATGGCCAGGACCAGGCCCTTCATCACCGCATCCATGCCCGAAAACAGGGCGATGCCCAGCACACCGACGATGAAGGCGATGGCTGGCGGATGGCGGACGGCAGGCATGGATCGGCCTTAGCGAAGCCGGCGGCGAACGCCAGCCGGGCGCCTCAGCCTAGCGCAGCACCATATAATCGCCGCGCATCTGCACCTCGCCCATCCGCGACAGATAGGACTGGCCGAGCAGCGACAGGTCGCCCCGCTGGAGAACGGCTCCGGAAAACGTCCTCGACTGTCTTCCCATCGACTTCGATGGTGTCGATGGTGACCAGCTTGCCGCGAACCGGCCCGGCCGCGCCTTCCCCGACATATTCGAATTCGGAAGGCGAGAAAGCAAGCCCGACTCGCCGCGCGTCCTCTTCGGTCAGTGCGACGCCGGTCGCGCCGGTGTCGACGATGAAGTGGACGAGCTCGCCGTTGACCTTCGCATCGACGTAGAAATGGCCGTTGGCCTCGCGCTCGAGCACGGTTTCGCGCGGCTCGCCGGTCTCGGCGACAACGGCTTTCGACTGCTGGTCGCCGGACGGCCAGGCAAGGCCGATGGCGACGCCCGCGGCGACCACGAAGAGAAGCGGCTTTATCATCGAGAGCAAGGCTAGCGCCGACTGGTCAGCAATTCCTTAAAGCGGGGACGCGCGCCCTATTCGGCCGCGTCGAGCGCGGCCTCCTGCTCCGCCGCGGCGTCGATTTCGGCCGCCTTCGCCTCGACCAGCCTGACGATATGGTCGATCATCTCATCATCCTTGACGTGGTGGTCGGTGACTCCGGACAGATAGACCATGTGCGTGCCGTTGCCGCCGCCGGTGATGCCGATGTCGGTCTCGCGCGCCTCGCCGGGGCCATTGACGACGCAGCCGAGCACCGACAGCGACATCGGCGTCTTGATGTGCTGCAACCGGTCCTCGAGCGTTTCGACGGTGCGGATGACGTCGAAGCCCTGGCGAGCGCAGCTCGGACAGGAGACGACCCGCACTCCGCGGCTTCGGATGCCGAGGCCCTTGAGGATCTCATAGCCGACCCGGACTTCCTCTTCCGGTTCCGCAGACAGCGAGACGCGGATGGTGTCGCCGATCCCGGCCCACAACAGCGAGCCGATTCCGATCGAGGATTTGACGGTGCCGCCGATCAACCCACCGGCTTCGGTGATACCGAGATGAAGCGGGCAATCCACCGCTTCGGCCAGCTGCTGGTAGGCGGCGACGGCGAGGAACACATCGCTGGCCTTCACCGCGACCTTGTAATCGCGAAAGCCGTGGTCCTCGAGGATCCGGATATGGTCGAGCGCGCTTTCGACCAGGGCCTCGGGGCAGGGCTCGCCATATTTTTCGAGCAGATCCTTCTCCAGGCTTCCGGCATTGACCCCGATGCGGATTGCGCAGCCATTGGCGCGGGCCGCGGCGATCACTTCGCGGACTCGCTCCTCCGAGCCGATGTTGCCAGGGTTGATCCGCAGGCAGGCGGCACCGGCGTCGGCCGCCTCGAGCGCGCGCTTGTAGTGGAAATGGATGTCGGCGACGATCGGCACCCGCGCCTCTCGGACAATCTGCTTGAGCGCCGCGGTGCTGTCGCGGTCAGGGCACGACACGCGGATGATGTCGGCGCCCGCTTCCTCGCAGCGGCGGATCTGGTCGATCGTCGCCTTGGCGTTGGAGGTCGGCGTATTGGTCATGGTCTGGACGCTGACCGGCGCGTCCCCGCCGACAGGGACGGAGCCGACCATGATCTGCCGCGACGTGCGCCGCTCGATGTCTCGCCAGGGACGGATGGACATGGACCCGCATATAGGGCCTGCGCCCATGTCCCGCAAAGGCACGAACTGAAGAGTCGCCGGGATTATGCAGAGATGATAAGGAAATAGGTTCGGTCTCGGGGGAGACGAATGAACAAGTGGGCTCGGCCATTTGAATGGAATCGGACTTCGGCGGCGTCCGCCGGAGGACGGGACACGCACCCGGCGACCCAATATTTCGCATTCCTTAGCTACAGCCATCAGGACAAGGCCGATGCCGACTGGCTACATTCGCAGCTGGAACGCTTTCAGGTTCCGTCGACGCTCGCCGGCAAGTTGACTTCCAACGGCGTGATCCCAAGCCGGCTGACGCCGATTTTCCGTGATCGTCACGAGCTCGCCGCATCGCACGACCTCGGCAGCGAGATTCGCGAGGCGCTTGAGGGGTCGCATTGCCTGATCGTCCTCTGCTCGCCCGCGGCCGCCGCTTCGCAATGGACCAACGCCGAGATCGAGCTGTTCAAGCGTCTACACCCCGACGGCTGCGTCATCGCCGCGATCGTCAGCGGCGAGCCATTCGCGAGCGCGATCAAGGGCCGCGAAAAGCAGGAGTGCCTGCCCCCGGCGCTGCGCCAGAAATACGATCGCCGCGGGCGCCCGACCGGCAAGCCGACGGAGCCGCTTGCCGCCGACCTCCGGGAGAGCGGCGACGGCCGACGCCTCGGATTCCTAAAGATCGTCGCCGGGCTGCTCGGGATCGGTCTCGATGACCTCGTCCAGCGGGATCAGCTGAGGCGGCAACGCCGCCTGGCGACCATCACGGCCGCCTCCCTGGCCGGCATGATCGTCGCAATCGTCCTCGCCGTGATAGCCGTCAACGCCCGCGACGCCGCCCGCGACCAGCGCCGCGAGGCGGAGGGATTGGTCGCCTTCATGCTTGGAGATTTGCGCGAGAAACTTGAGCCTATCGGCCGCCTCGACGCGCTGGACGGGGTCGGTTCAAAAGTCCTCGCCTACTATAGCAAGCAAGATGCGTCGGAGCTTTCCGACGCGGCACTCTTGCAGCGGTCGCGAGCGCTCAACTTGTCCGCCGAAGTGGCTTATCTTCGCGGCGACCTGGACACGGCCCAACGCCTGTATGGCGAAGCGATCGACGGAACGGCGGAGGCCATTCGCAGGAAACCCGACGACCCGAAACGCCTGTTCGATCACGCCCAGAATGTCTTCTGGGCTGCAGACATTGGCAGGCAGCGCGGTCAGTTGGCCGAAGCCGAGGCGGGGATGCGCGAGTACAAGCGCCTGGGCGACGAGATGGTCGCGATCGAGCCCAACAACATGAAGTGGCGCATGGAGCAGCAGAGCGCCGACTTCAATTTGGGCATCATGCTACTCGAGCGGCGCAAGTTCGCCGAGGCGATCGACCAGTTCACCCGGTCGAGGGCGACGATGGAAGCGCTAGCGACCGCCGACCCGCGCAACGCCGATTACCAAATCGCCGTTACGGAATCCCAAACCTGGCTTGCTGAAGCCCAGACATTTGTCGGCCGGCTCGCTCAGGCCACGGCCACGCGCGAAAGCCTGGCGGCGTCGCTCCGGCGGCTGCTCGATCGGACGGGCAACGTGGTCTACCGCCAAAAGCTGGTTCCGGCGGAACGATACCTGGCCGAGCTGTATCAATATCGCGGAGACACGGATCGGGCGCTGGCGCACTTTCGCGCGGCAGTCGAAAATTCCGAGGCGCTGATCGCCCATGAGCCCGACAACAGCCGCTGGAAATATTTTTCGGCCCGGGCTCGGCTCAACCTTGCCGGCATGTACCTCGTGACCGGGCAGCGACGCGAAGCCGCGCGGGAGGCGGTAACCGGATGCAACGCCACCGCCAACCTCCTTGCGACGGACCCGAGCGTTCAGGTGTGGCGAGCCAATATGCGTGAATGCTGGGAAATGCGCGCGCGGCTGAGCCTTGCCGCCGGCGACGCTGGCCAGGCCCTGTCCTACTCGGAGCGGGCGGTGCAGCTGGCGAGGGCGGTTCGGTCAACCGATCCCGTCGATGACAGATATGCGCTCGCGCAATCGTACCGCCTGCTTGGCGATAGTCGGCAATTACTGGGTGATGGGCGCGGCGCTCAGGCGGCGTGGGAAGCCGGCTTGGCGACGTTGCCGGCCGGCGTGCCGGAAAAGCCCAGCGAAATGGCCGAGCGGGCGACGCTTCTCAAACGCCTCGACCGAGCCGCCGACGCGAGGATGTTATACAGCCGATTGACGGCAATGGGGTATCAACAGGAAGAGATCAGGAGTTGAGCATGGACGAAGAAAGCTTTCAGCATCTAGCCATCACCGTCACGCCGTTGCCCGGAACTGGGACCGGCAACGATATCGAATGCAACATTGTTGGAACCAATGTTGTCGACGATGCCATTTTTCTGCCAAATAGCGGAAATTATGAGATAACTTTCGCCATTCCTGAAGACGTGAACGTGGAATGGAAGCAAAGTGATCCGTTCTGCGCGAGGCTCAAGAAGTGCCCCCGTAAGGGCGCAAAGTCGCATCCGCTGATGGAGGTAAAGTCCGGTTCCGTTGGACCGAAAGCTTTCGTCGTGCAGGCCAAGGAAGATCCCGGACCCATATCACACGTGTTCCACTACAGGCTCAACTTCGCCGGTGGGGCGACCTGCGATCCGATCATCATTCGTGACTGACGGCGTTGAGCCGATCTGGTGAACCTGCCAACCGCTGACCTGAGGCTGACGGCCAGGGCCGGCTCAACGGCATCCACGCCCGACCACCCGCCGCGCCTGCCATTCGTGCTCAGCGTCGGGGTCACGGGCCATCGCAAGGAGGCGCTTCCGGCCGAGGCGTGCGCCGACCTCGAGGAGCGCATCCGAAGCGCTCTGACGCTGGTCATAGACGGCGCCGCCGCGGTCCACGCGCAGGAAGCGCTTTTCTATACCGACGATCCGCTGCGGCTGCTGTTCATCTCGCCGCTGGCCGACGGCGCCGACCAGATCGCCGCCCGGGTCGCGGTCGAGCTCGGCTTCGAGCTGCACGTCGTGCTTCCGTTCGCCAGGGTGGTCTACCGCCGCGAGCTTGCCGACGACGCCTCGCGCTCGGCGTTCGACGAGCTTCTCGGCAAGGCGTCGTGCGTCCTCGAGCTTCCAGGCGAGCACGAGCAACCGATCGACGCCTATGTGATGACCGGGCGGGCGACCATCGCCCATTGCGACCTGCTGATGGCGGTCTGGGATGGCCTTCCGCCGCGCGGCCGCGGCGGCACCGGCGAGGTTGTCGAGCTGGCGGTGGTCAACGGCACGCCGGTGCTCCACGTGCCGGTCGACGAGCGCGAGCCGGCGCGCCTGCTGTGGAGCGCGTTCGACCCCGCCGTGGTCACGCAACGGGTCGAAAAAACCACCGAGCGGCCGCTCGACGACATGCATTTGGCGCTGCTCCTGACGGCTCTGTTCGCGCCGCCCGCCGACGAGCAGGAACGACGCTTCCTGGCGCTCTTCGCCAACGAGCGTATCAAGCGGATCCGCGCCAGGATCGAATATCCCCTGCTCCTGGCGATCGCCGGAGTCGCCCGATTCAACCCGCGCCGGATGAGCGAGTCCGCCTACAATGAGGACATTCGCGCCGAGTGGGTCCGCTTTCGGCAGAATTGCGCGGAGGCCAATCAGGTCCAGGCGCCGCTCGATCTGCTCGAAGGCGCTTATTCGTGGAGCGATAACCTCGCCACCCGCTTCGCCCAGACCTACCGCAGCGGCCATATCTTCAATTTCGTTCTCGGCGGCCTTGCCGTCTGCGTCGGCCTCGCCGCCAACGCCCTCAACTGGGCGTTGTTCGAGTTCGCGCTCATCGAGGCGATCATTTCCGCCGGGATCATCCTCAACACGCGCATCGGCGTGAAAAACGAATGGCATCGCCGCTGGCTCGATTATCGCCAGCTCGCCGAGCGGTTGCGGCCGATGCGAAGCCTGAAGCTGCTCGGCCTGGCCGCGCCCGACCCGCCGGGAAGCGCGAGCAACCCGGTGCCGCGGCGGTGGATCGAATGGTATGCGACCGGCGTCTGGCGGGCGCTGGGTTGTCCGGCCGGGTCGATTGACGGCCGCCAAGCGGCCGAGCTGTCGCGCGCCGTCGGGGCGTTCGAGATCGGGCCTCAGGTTGCCTATCATGAGCGCCATTCGCATCAGATAGAACTTCTCGACCGCCGGCTCGAGCGAATCGCTGGATTCTTCTTCATCGCCACCATCCTTGTGGCCGTAACCGTGCTGATCGGGCTTCGCGTCGCGCCCGAACTGACCAATCGCTACGATGCATGGTTCACCTTGTTCGAAGCCGGTTTCCCCGCCCTGGGAACGGCCGTTTTCGGAATTCGCTTCCAGGGCGATTTCGGTGGCAGCGCCATCCGCTCGCAGGCGACCGCCAACGCGCTTCGCCAGATCGAGGCGGAGCTCGCCGAAGGGGCCGCCCTCGGCCGCGCCGCCGACCTCACCGAGCAGGCGGCAAGGATCATGTACAGCGACCTCGACGAATGGCGGCTGATCAACCAGCAGCAGGACCTGGACCTGGTCTAGCCGGCTTTCGGCGGCCGGCCCCGCTGGCGCGGCTGCGGCGCTTTGAGTTTCACCCCGCGCGCCGCGAGGGCTTCGCGCAGCAGCACCTCAATCTCGGCATTGACGCTGCGCAGGTCGGCGGCGGCGCAGCGCTCGACCGCCGCCCACAAGGCCGGGTCGACGCGTAACGGATACGCCTTGCGCTCGCCGCCGGCAGCCACGTTACTGGTAGAGCGTGCCGGCGTTGACGACCGGTTGCGTGTCGCGCTCGGAGCACAAGACCACCATCAGGTTCGACACCATCGCCGCGCGCCGCTCGTCGTCGAGCTCGACGACCTGCTTCTCGGACAATGCGTCGAGCGCCATCTCAACCATTCCGACCGCGCCGTGAACGAGGGTCTGGCGCGCCGCGACGACCGCCTGCGCCTGCTGCCGCCGGAGCATCGCCTGGGCGATCTCCTGTGCATAAGCGAGGTGCATGATCCGGCACTCGTCGATGGTGATGCCGGCGCCGGCTACGCGGTCCTGGAGCTCGGCCTCGAGATCGGCATTGACTACGTCGGCGTCGCCGCGAAGCGTCACTTCTTTGTGCTCGATGTCGTCATAGGGATATTTCGAGCCGATCGTCCGCACCGCGCTTTCGATCTGCACCTTGATGAACTCCTGGTAGTCGACGACGTCGAACAGTGCCTGGGCGGTGTCGGTGACCCGCCAGACGACGTTGGCGGCGATCTCGATCGGGTTGCCGCGCAGGTCGTTGACCTTGATCCGGTCGGAAGTGAAATTGTGGATCCGGATCGAGACCTTCGGATGGCCCATCCACGGCCAGATCCAGCGCAAGCCGGTCGAGCGGTCGGTCCCGCGATAGTCGCCGAACAAGGTGATGACCGCCGCCTGGTTCGGCTGCAGCATGTAGAACCCGCAGGCGACCAGGAGCATCAGTAAGAACCCGCCGCCGGTCATCACGACAGTCGGCAGGTTGTTCACATCCTGCACCAGCCGGGCGACACCCCAAATCATCACGACAATGCTGGCCAGCAGCACGACAAGCATCGGATAGCCGGACAGCGTCGATGCCGGCCGCTCCTTGCTGACGTTCAGCGCCATCTGGTTCCCTGTTGCCACGATTACCTCCCTTTATTTGATATCACTTTAATATCAATCGGCGGTTGGCTGAGTCAATCGAAATCGGCCGAGAGCCCTTCCCTTCATCGCCGCGCCTGTCCAAGGATGCGGGCATGGCGACGCGCAACTGGAAGCTTGTGATCCACGGCGGCGCCGGGGCGATGCGTCCGACGCACGGCGATCCCGACCACGAGCAGCGCGCCCGGCAGGGACTGCGCGATTCGCTCGAGTCGGGCGCGGCCATTCTCGAGGCCGGCGGGTCGGCGCTCGACGCGGTCGAAGCCGCGGTCCGTGTCCTCGAGGAGGATCCCTGCTTCAATGCCGGCCGCGGCAGCGCGCTCGCCAGCGATGGGCAAGTCGAGCTCGACGCGGCGATCATGGACGGCCGAACCCGGCGCGCCGGCGCCGTCGCCGGTGTCCGGACGACCCGCGCTCCGGTGAGCCTGGCGCGCTCCTTGATGGAGCGGGGCCCGCATGTCTTCCTTTCGTTCGACGGCGCCGACGAGTTCGCCCGGGCAGCGGGCCTGGACCAGGTCGACAACGATTGGTTCGTAACCGCCGAGCGCCGGCGCCAGCTCGACGAGCTGCTGGCCGGCGGCGGCTTCGACACCGAGGTCAAGTACGGAACGGTCGGGGCGGTCGCGGTCGACCGGGCGGGCCATGTCGCCGCGGCAACGTCGACCGGCGGCCTGACCGCCCAGCAGCGCGGCCGGATCGGCGACTGCCCGGTGATCGGCGCCGGCACCTATGCCGACGATCGCTCGGCGGCGGTGTCGGCGACGGGCTCGGGGGAATATTTCATACGTGCAGTCGCCGGCCACCAGCTCGCCGAGCGAGTGCGGATCGGCGGCCAGAGCTTGCAGGACGCGCTCGACTCGGTCCTCGCGGACATCGCCCAGCTCGGCGGCAAAGGCGGGCTGATCGCGGTTTCGCCCGACGGCGATGCGGCGTTGGGATTCACGACGCGCGCAATGTACCGGGGAGTCGCCGACCCCGGATCTCGGACGGTGGCGATCTACGCCGATGAAGAGGACCGATAGGGGAGCGCCTCGCCCAGCCACTCGACCTCCTGGGCGACCGCAGTCCGCTCCTGCGCAAGGAACTCGGCGACCGCCTGTCGGAAGCCGGGATCGGGTATGAAGTGCACCGAGCTGGTGATCACCGGCTCATAGCCGCGGCCGAGCTTGTGCTCGCCCTGCGCGCCGGCCTGGACCGAGGCCAGCCCCAACCCGATCGCCCATTCGATCGCCTGGTAATAACTGAGCTCGAAATGGAGGAAACGGACCTCGTCGGTAGTGCCCCAATAGCGGCCGTAGAGTGCATCGGGGCCAACCACGTTGAGCGCGCCTGCGATCGGCGCTCCGTCGCGGCAGGCGAGGAACAGCAGCAGCTCGTCACCCATCGCTTCCCCGATCCGGTCGAAGAAGTCGCGGGTCAGATAGGGTTGCCCCCATTTGCGGCTGCCAGTGTCCTGATAGAATCGCCACATCGCGTCCCATTCGGCCTTGCCGATCTCTGCGCCGCGCAGGGACCGGAACTCGAGCCCCTCGCGCGCCACCGCGCGTTCCTTGCGGATCGCCTTGCGCTTGCGGCTGGTGAGGCTGGCGAGGAAATCGTCGAAGTCGCGATAGCCGCGGTTGAACCAATGATATTGGACGCCGTGGCGGACCAGCCAGCCACGCCGCTCGGCTTCGGCCACGCCCGCCGAATCAATGAAGGTGATGTGGGCCGACGACAGGCCGTTCTGGATCGTCACCGCCTCGAGCGCGGCCAGCAGCTGCTGTGGGCGATGCCCGAGCAACCGCGGCCCCGGCACCGGCGTGAACGGCACCGCGACCTGCAGCTTGGGATAATATGTCCCGCCGACCCGCTCCAGAGCGTCCGCCCAGCCGTGGTCGAACACATATTCGCCCTGGCTGTGGCTCTTGAGGTAGGCGGGAGCGGCGGCGACCAGCGAACCGCCATCCCCCTCGATGATGATTGGCGCCGGCGTCCAACCCGTGCCGGGTCCGACGCTGCCCGACTCCTCCAGGGCGGAGAGGAAAGCATGGCTGACGAACGGGTGCGATCCGGCGATCCGGCCCCACTCCCCGGGATCGAGCGCGCTGATTCCCGGCGCGATCCGGGCCAGCACCTCATTTTCGCGGTCGGCCATACGCCCTTATGGGTACGGCGGGCCTGTTGAACTAGGGCTTCACCGCGACGATTGCGTCGACTTCGACGGCGACACCGAGCGGGAGCACCGCGACCCCGACCGCGCTGCGCGCATGCCGTCCCGCTTCCCCGAAAACGTCCTGCATCAGCTCCGAAGCGCCGTTCGCAACCTTTGGCTGGTCGGTGAAGGCGGGCGCGCTGTTGACGAATACGCCAAGCTTGACGACCTGCTCGACCCGATCGAGCGAGCCGAGCGCCGCCTTCATCTGAGCGAGCAGCATCACGCCGCAGCGGCGGGCCGCCGCCAGGCCGGCATCGAGATCCATGTCTTCGCCAAGCCGACCTGTGATCAGGCTTCCGTCCTCGGCGAAGCTGATCTGGCCGGAAATGTGCAGGAGTCCCCCGGTTTCGACGGCGGGAACGTAAGCGGCGACGGGCGCCGCCGGCTGCGGAAGGGTGATGCCGAGTTCGGCGAGACGCTGATCGATGCTCATGGGTGCGGCTCCAAGCACCGGCACCGGTTGGAATCAACCCTCGCGTTCGACCGTAAACCCGGCCCAGCTCTGGCTCGTCGGCATCAGCTCGATCGTATTGATGTTCAGATGCGGCGGCAGGTTCGCCAGCCACCAAAACAGCTCCCCGAAGTCCTCGGCGGTCATCGGGTTCGCATCCGCATAGAGCTTGTCGGATGCTTCCTTATCGCCCCCTGTGCGAACGATCGTGAATTCGGTTTCAGCCATTCCCGGCTCGATCGAGGTCACCCGGACTCCCGTTCCCGCAAGGTCGCATCGAAGATCTAGCGAGAATTGGCGGACGAACGCCTTGGTGCCGGCGTACACGGCGCCACCCTTATACGGGTAGGTAGCCGCCACCGAGGACACGTTGATGATCTGGCCCCTGCGCTCGATCAACCGGGGGAGAAGTGCCCGGGTTAGCGCGACCAGGCCGGTCACATTCGTGTCGATTACCTGCTCGATTCGCTTCCAGTCGGTCTCCGGCAGCGGGTCGGTTGGAGGGGCGAGGCCGGCATTGTTCAGCAGCAAGTCGATCTCGCCCCAGGGAGCGGACAGTTTCGCCAGGTCCTCGAGCGCTTCGAAGTCGCGCATGTCGACCTCGAGCGGCAGAAACGCCTCGCCAAGCTCTTCCTGGAGTTGGCGCAGGCGCTCCCCCCTGCGGCCCGTGCCGATCACTCGCCACCCACCGTTTGCAAATTGCCGCGCCGCCGCCTGGCCAAAACCCGCGGTTGCTCCGGTGATCAGGATCGTCTTCGTCACATCTACTCCTCGAGTTCGA
>CBIHLI010000007.1:0-14824 GCA_966210575.1 uncultured Sphingomonas sp. | reverse complement strand
ACGGCCTCGGGGACACTGGCCATGTTTTGCCTCCTGTTCCGGAGGCGCAACGCCCTAGCGAGTAAATTTCTCCCCTTTTTCGGCCTTTTCGAGCAACAGCTTCGAGAAGGTGAAGTCGGGCTTCATGCGCTCTTCCTGCTGCTTCAAGCCGGCGACGATCTTGGTCAGCCCCTCGATATTGTCGGCCCAGTACATCGGCCCGCCTTTGTAGACCGGCCAGCCGTAGCCATAGACCCAGACGACGTCGATGTCGGAGGCGCGCTGAGCCATGCCTTCCTCGAGGATTTTCGCGCCTTCGTTGACCATCGGATAGATCGTCCGCTCGACGATTTCCTGGTCGCTGATCTCGCGGCGCTCGACGCCCTGCCTGGCCGCGAAGTCCTCGATGATCTGCTGGACGACCGGCGACGGGCTCGGCCGCCGCTTCTCGTCATAATCGTAGAAGCCGGCGCCCTTTTTCTGTCCCCAGCGCTCGATCGCGCACAGAGCGTCGCGGATGTTCTCGACTCTGCTCGGGTCGCGGTGCCAGCCGATATCGACGCCGGCGAGATCGGCCATCTGGAACGGCCCCATCGGCATTCCGAAATCGACGTGGACCTTGTCGACCTGCTCGGGTGTCGCGCCTTCGAGCAGCAGCTTGGTTGCCTCGATCTGGCGCGGCATCAGCATCCGATTGCCGATGAACCCGTGGCAGACACCGGCGACCACCGGCACTTTCTTGATTCGTTTGCCAATCTGCATGACGGTCAGAAGCACGTCGGGCGCGGTCTTCGCCCCGCGCACGACTTCTAGCAGCTTCATGATGTTCGCCGGCGAGAAGAAGTGCATTCCGACCACGTCGCCCGGCCGCGAGGTCGAGGCGGCGATCTCGTCGATGTTGAGGTAGCTGGTGTTGGAAGCGAGGATCGCTCCGGGCCTGGCGATCCGGTCGAGCTTGCCGAACACGTCCTTCTTGACCTCCATATTCTCGTAAACCGCCTCGATGATCAGGTCGCAATCGGCCAGCGCGGCGAAATCGAGGGTCGGGGTCAAGTGGCTCATCGCGGTCGAAACCTGCTCCTGGATCAGCCGCCCCTTGGCGGCGCTGGCTTCATAATTCCTGGCGATGACGCCTGTGCCGCGATCGAGCGCCTCCTGGCCCATCTCGACGATCGTCACCGGGATCCCGGCGCCCAGGAAATTCATCGAGATGCCTCCGCCCATCGTCCCGGCGCCGATCACTCCGACCCGCCGGATGTCGCGCGGCTGGGTGTTCTCGGGAAGATCCTCGATCTTCGCCGCCTTGCGCTCGGCGAAGAAGAAATATTGCTGCGCCTTCGCCTGGGCGCCGGTCATCAGCTCCATGAACAGCTTTCGCTCTTCGATGACGCCTTCGGAATAGGGCTTTTCGGTCGCAGCCCTGACGGCGCGGACGTTCGCTTCGGGAGCGTCGAAGCCCTTGAACTTGCGCGCATTGGCCTTGCGGAACTCGTCGAACACCGCCGGGTCGACGTTCTCGACGCGGTCCTGCCGCTCCGACGATCTGGGAAGCGGCCGGATGTCCCGCACCTCTTCGGCGTAGGCGACGGCGTGGGGCAACAGCTCGCCCTCGACCAGCCGGTCGACGAGCCCGCAATCGAAGGCCTCCCTGGCGCCGATCGGAATGCCGGTCGCGGTCATTGCCAGCGCTTTATCGACGCCGGCGACGCGTGGCAGCCGCTGGGTCCCGCCGGCGCCGGGCAGAAGGCCGAGCTTCACTTCCGGAGTGCCGAGCTTCGCCGACGGCACCGCGACCCGGTAATGGCAGCCGAGCGCGACCTCGAGCCCGCCGCCGAGCGCGGTTCCGTGGATCGCCGCGACCACCGGCTTGGTGCACTCCTCGATCCGGTCGACCACCTGAGGCAGCCACGGCATCACCGGCGGCTTGCCGAACTCGGTGATGTCGGCGCCGGCGAAGAAGGTCTGGCCCTCGCAGGCGATGACCACCGCCTTCACGCTGTCGTCGGCCTCGGCCTGCTCGATCGCGTCGACCAGCCCCTGCCGGACCGCGGCGGACAGCGCGTTCACCGGCGGGTTGTTCGATTCAATGATCAGCACGTCGCCATGCTTGCGGGTGGAAATCGGGCTGGGCATTCGTCCTCCGTAGTCAGGCCGAGGTTCGGCCATAGTCCTGTTGCGAGAAGGGGTGGGAGGCGGACAAGCCGCCGTCGATGACGATCGCCTGGCCGTTGACGTAGCTCGCGGCGTCGGACGCAAGGAACAGCGCGACCGAGGCAATTTCCTCAGGCTGGCCGCCGCGCCGAAGCGGGTTGAGCCGCCCGATCCGATCCTCGCGCCCGGTTGAGCGCGCCCATTCGTAGAGCTCGGACGTCATTCCGGTTTCGATCAGGCCCGGGCAGATCGCGTTGACCCTCACGTTCGATCCGGCGAGCTGCGTCGCCGCGACCTTCACCAGGTTGATCAGGCCCGCCTTGGATGCCGAATAGGCCGCGCCGCCCGCTCCGGAGCGCAAGCCGGCCACCGAGGCCGTACAGATGATCGAGCCGCCGCCGCGTTCCTTGATGTGCGGCGCGGCATATTTGATCGCCAGGAATGGGCCGACCAAATTGACCTGCAGGATTTCCTGCCAGTCGCCGCTGGTCTGCTCGAAGATACCCGCCATCCCGCCTGAAATGCCGGCATTGGCGAACAGGATGTCGACGCCGCCATGATCGGCCACCGTCTTTTCGATCAGCGCCTCGACCTCGGCTTCCGAGCCGGCGTCGATCTGGGTGATGCCCGGCGCTGCAGTTCGGTCTGCCGCGACGACCGTCGCGCCTTCGCAGCGGAACGCTTCGGCCGTCGCCCGGCCGATCCCCGACGCGGCGCCGGTGACGATCGCGACCTTATGGTCGAGAGCGCCCATCAATTGCTGTCCCGCGGGCGGTGCTTTTCGAACTCGATCCTGGCGATTGCGCGGTTGTGCACCTCGTCCGGCCCGTCGGCGAGGCGAAGCGTGCGGATATGCGCCCAGCTCATCGCCAGCGGCGTGTCCTGGCTGACGCCCGCCCCGCCGAACGCCTGGACGGCATCATCGATGACCTTGAGCGCCATCGCCGGCGCCTTGACCTTGATCATCGCGATTTCGGCCTTGGCGGCCTTGTTACCGGCGCGATCCATCATGTCGGCGGCTTTCAGGCAAAGCAGCCGGGTCGCATCGATCTCGATCCGCGCCTCGGCGACCCGCTGCTCCCAGATGCTGTGCTCGGAGATACGCTTGCCGAACGCGACCCGGCTCTGCAGCCGCCTGCACATCAGCTCGAGCGCTTCCTCGGCGGCGCCGATGGTGCGCATGCAATGGTGGATCCGGCCCGGCCCCAGGCGTCCCTGGGCGATTTCGAACCCGCGGCCTTCGCCGAGCAACAGGTTCGACGCGGGTATCCGCACGTTGTCGAGGCGGACCTCCATGTGGCCGTGCGGTGCGTCGTCATAGCCGTAGACGGTCAGCCCCCGCTCGACCGTCAGGCCCTCGGCGTCCATCGGCACCAGCACCATCGATTGCTGCTTGTGGGCGGGCGCCTGGGGATCGGTCTTGCCCATCAGGATGGTGACCTTGCACCTGGGATCGCCGGCGCCCGACGACCACCATTTGCGGCCGTTGACGACATAGTCGCCGCCGTCGCGGCGGATCGAGCATTCGATGTTGGTCGCGTCCGACGAGGCGACTTGCGGCTCGGTCATAAGGAAGGCCGAGCGGATTTCGCCGCGCATCAGCGGCACCAGCCATTGTTCCTTCTGTTCGCGCGTTCCGTAGCGGTGCAGCACCTCCATGTTGCCGGTGTCGGGGGCCGAGCAGTTGAAGACCTCGCTCGCCCACGGGATCCGGCCCATTTCCTCGGCGCACAGAGCATATTCGAGATTGGTCAACTGTTCGCCTTCGAAGGCGAAGCTGTCGTCGACTTGCGGGACGGCCGGGGCCGGCGGCATGAACAGGTTCCACAGGCCCGCCTCTCTCGCGCGGGGCTTGAGCTCATCGATAACTCCGATCGGTTGCCAGCGGTCGCCGGTTGAGAGCTGGCTTTGGTAGTCGCCAATGCGCGGCCGGACCTGCTCGTCGATGAAGGCGCGAACCCGATCGCGGAAATGGGCCTGCCGCTGGGTGAGCTCGAAGTCCATCGGCGTTCGCGCTGCCAGATTCAGCGCGCCGGCGCCAGTGGTCAGGCGGCGGCCGGGCGGTCGAGCAGGAAATTCAGCCGGGCGCTGGCGATCGGCTGGGCGCGGTCCTTCTGCCAGGCGAAAGCCTCGACATTGGCGATCCTCGTACCCAGCCGTTCGACGATCGCGGTCGCATAAGTGTCCAGCTCGACGCCGGGCCGCATGTAATCGATGGTCACGGTCACCGGCTTCATCACCACCGACGAGTCGTCCAGCGCGCTGGAGAGGCCGCTGTATGCGGCGAACTCGAGCAGCCCGGCGATGGCTCCGCCGTGCAGGAAGCCCCGCGCTCCGACGACATCCTCGCGAGACGGCATGACGACCAGGATCGACCCTTCGATCTCCTCGAAGCTCAGGTTGAGGAGCCTGGCATAAGGCGGAAGCTCGCGCACTTGGGCGGCACTAATCGGCATGTGAAGTCTTGGCCAGAACCTTGCCCGCCGCCGAGAACGCCGCCATAGGCGCGGCCATGAAAGCCCGCGTCTTCATTACCTTGAAACCCGGCGTTCTCGATCCGCAGGGCAAGGCCATCCATCACGCCCTCGAAGGGCTAGGCTTCTCGGGAATCAACGACGTCCGCGCCGGCAAGCTGATCGAGCTCGACGTTGCCGACGGCACCAGCGATTCCGATATCGAGGCCATGTGCCGCAAATTGCTCGCCAATACGGTGATCGAGAACTTCCGGATCGAGCGCGGGGTCGAGGCTTGAAGACCGCCGTCATCGTCTTTCCGGGATCCAATTGCGACCGCGACCTGGCGGTCGCACTCGAGCAGGTCACCGGGCGGGCGGCGGCGATGGTCTGGCACAAGGACAGCGCGCTTCCCGACGGGATCGATTTCATCGGCCTGCCCGGCGGATTCTCCTACGGCGATTACCTTCGCTCCGGCGCGATGGCGGCGCGCTCGCCGATCGTCCGCGCGGTGGTCGACGCGGCCAATCGCGGAGTGCCGGTGCTCGGCGTCTGCAATGGCTTCCAGGTGCTGACCGAGGCCGGGCTGCTTCCGGGCGCCCTGATGCGCAATGCCGGCTTGAATTTCGTCTCGCGGCCGGTGGCGCTGACCGTCGAGAACAGCCAGACGCTGTTTACCAGCGGCTATCAGGCCGGCGAGACCATCCGCATTCCGGTCGCCCATCACGACGGCAATTACCAGGCCGACGAAGCCACGCTCGACCGTATCGAGGACCGCGGCCGGGTCGCCTTCCGCTATGCCGAGGAGGTCAACGGATCGGCCCGCCGGATCGCCGGCGTGCTCAACGACGCCGGCAACGTGCTCGGAATGATGCCCCACCCGGAACGAGCGATCTCGCCGGCCCACAGCGGGAGCGACGGCAGACGCCTGTTCGAAGGGCTGCTCGAAGCCGTCGCCTGAAGCGTTTCCGTAACGAACTGTGTCCGATACACTGTCGCGGGGCGCCCGTAGCTCAGTTGGATAGAGCACGAGCCTTCTAAGCTTGAGGTCGCAGGTTCGAATCCTGCCGGGCGCGCCAACGAATTTGTTTTGATTGCTCTGGAGAAATGTTTTCATGGCCAACCCTCGCCCGCAACGGCAGCGAGTCATTGTCGATATCCTGCGGGAAGACTCGCCTCTCAGCCATGACGAGCTCAGCGCTCGACTGGCCACCGCCGGCCATCAGGTCAGCCGCGCAACTGTGTCCCACGATCTCGAGCAGATCGGCGCGGTCAAGGTGAAGCGCGGCGCGCAACTGGGCTATGCGCTTCCCGAGCAACTCGCCGACCGCGACCGCTCGGGCGACCGGCTCCGGCGGATTTTCGCCGAATGGGTGCAGTCGATCCAAACCGCGGGCAATCTGATCGTCGTTCGCACGCCACCCGGCTCGGCGGGGCTGGTGTGCCTGGCGCTCGACCAGGCCAAGCTTCCCGAAGTCGTCGGCACCATCGCCGGCGACGACACCTTGGTCATCGCGGTGCGGACCGGCCTCCCGGTCGATCCCCTGGCGCAGCGCCTGCGCGAGTATGTCGAGGTCGGTTAGCCGACCAGCTTGACTAAGCTGCTTGCCGGCCACTTAATCCCTTCGGGGATTGGTTAAGGGGACGGCGATGCGGGCTGGGATTTTAGCGCTCGGCTTTTCGTTGTTGCTCGCGGCGTTGAGTGGCTGTGCGTCGGAAAAACCGTATCGATTCGGCATCGCGATCGACCAGATCTCTTCGCCGGAAACGGCTTCTGAGAAGCAACGCGCGTTCGAGCATTTCGCCAAGGCGCTGAGCGATCGCCTGGGCCGGCCGGTGACTGTCGAGCTGGTTCCGACCGGCGGCGATGAGGCCAAGGCACTCGAGCTTGGAACGATCGACATCGCGCTGTTGAAGGCGGTGCCCTATGGCCATGCCAAGGCAAAAAATGCGCGCATTGCCGGCCTTGCCACGGTCGTCAGCCGCAATGAGAATGAAGAGGAAACGACCCATTCGGGCTACATCATCGCGCTCAACGGGAGCCCGATTGAAAGGATCGGCGACCTCAAAGGCAAGAGGTTCGGGTTCGTTCGAAGCTCGGCGAGCGGGCTCGCCTATCCGCATTCCTATCTGGCGAAGCAGGGGCTGGATTTCAGCGCCGCGGGCGCTGCGCACGTCTGCTTCCGCAACAACGCCGAGCTGATTGAGGCGCTGAACGCGGGCAGGATCGACGCGGGAACGACATATCGTTCACCGCTTCTCAAACGGAATAGCGATCTCGCGCACTTCAAGATCATCGCCAGGGTTTCCAACATCCCCAACCCGCTGATCGCGGTTTCGGCCTCGCTCACCGAGGGGGAAAGGCGGAAGCTGACCGCTGCGCTGACAGGCCTTCCGGAAAGTGCCTTCCAGGGTGTCGGATTCTTCGGCCTCAAGCCACTGGACGAGAAGCTTTACGAGCCAGTGGTCGAGCTTGGCGCCGCCAACATTTGCGACTGAGCAACTGGCGCGGCGCTAGCCGACCAGCTTGCCCGGATTCATGATGCCGTGCGGGTCGAGCGCGTGCTTTATCGCTCGCAGCGCCGCGAGGTCGCCCGGCGGCGCCAGCCGTTCGAGCTCGCCGCGCTTCATCTGGCCGATTCCATGCTCGGCCGAGATCGATCCGCCGGCGGCGGTGACGAGATCGTCGACGAAGCGGGTGATTTCCGGCCCTTCGCGCTCATGCCAGTCGGGCGTCGCTCGGGTTCCGGCGCGAACGTGGAAATGGAGGTTGCCGTCGCCCAGATGCCCGAAGGCGCTCGCAGTGCTGCCGGGGAAGGCGCTTTCGACGGCCGCTTTGGCTTCCAGTAAGAAGCTCGGCATGTCGGCGACCGCGACCGAAATGTCGTGCGCGGTCGAAGGACCTTCGGCGCGCTCGCCCTCGGAGATCGAATCACGGATCCGCCACAGGGCTTCGGCCTGGGCCTCCGACGAGGCGACCGTCGCGTCTTCGACGAGCTTCGCCTTGAGCGCGTCGGCCAGCAAGGATTGCAGAAGCTCGGTGGGGTCGAGGCCGGGGGTGGCCGAAGTTGCCTCGATCAGCACATGCCAGCCATGCTCGCCTGACAGCGGGCTTCGGGTGCCGGGAATATGCTTCAGCACCAGCGCCAGGCAATCCGCGGGGATAAGCTCGAAGCCTTCGATCCGGTCGGTCTTGGTCTCGAGATCGCGCAGCAGCGATAAAGCCGCCTGCGGATCGCGCACTCCGGCCCAGGTAACGGCCCGCGCATAGACCGCCGGCACCAGCCGGAGCGCCGCCGCGGTGACGATCCCGATCGTCCCCTCGGCGCCGACCAGCAGCTGGTCGAGACTGTAGCCGCGATTGTCCTTCTTCAGGCCCGACAGGCCGTTGTGGACCGAACCGTCGGGAAGCACCGCCTCGAGCCCGGCGACGAGCGAGCGCATCGTCCCGAAGCGCAGCACCTGCGTCCCGCCGGCATTGGTCGAAACCAGCCCGCCGATCGTACAGCTGCCGCGCGCGCCCAGGGTCAGCGGAAATCGACGGCCTACCGCCGCGGCCTGCTCGTGCAAATCGGCGAGGATCATCCCGGCTTCGGCGATCGCCAGGCCATGCTCGGCGCTGATCAATCGCAACCGGTTCAACCGCCGAAGCGACAGGATCAGCGCCGATCCATCGGCGGGCGGAGTGGCCCCACCGACCATCGACGTGTTGCCGCCCTGCGGGACCAGCGCCACGCCCCGCCCGGCCGCAAGGCTGACGATGGCCGCGACCTCGTCGGTCGAGGCCGGCGCCAGTATGGCTTGCGCCTTGCCGCGGTAGCGGCCGCGCCAATCGGTGAGCCACGGCTCGAGATCGGCCGGATCGGTGATCGCGGCCTTGGGCCCGAACCTCGCCCGGACCTCGTCGACCAGACCTGCTTGCGCGTCGTTCGTCACCCGCACAGCTTGGCATTGGCGCCGCCGCACGGCAAATCGGGGCAATGAGCAGCCGCCCACGCATCACCCTCGTCGTCGCCCGCGCCGCAAACGGGGTGATCGGGCGCGACGGCACCCTGCCCTGGCGCATCCCCGCCGACCTCAAGCGATTCAAAGCGATCACTATGGGCAGCGCGATGATCATGGGCCGCCGGACGTTCGACAGCCTGCCGGGCATTCTTCCCGGTCGGCGCCACGTTGTCCTCACTCGCGATCGATCGTGGAGCGCGCCTGGCGCAGAAGTCGCGCACAGCGTTGAAAAGGCGCTCGCCCTTACCGGCGATGGGCCTGTATCGGTGATCGGCGGAGCCGAGGTTTTCGCGCTGTTTCTACCGCTCGCCGACCGGATCGAGCTGACCGAGGTGCTCGACGACATCGAGGGCGACACGGTGATGCCGGACCCGCGCGACAGTGGGAATTGGTGCGAAACGCTGGTTGAAGTCCACGCGCCGGAGGGCGACCGCCCCGGCTTCCGCTTCGTGAC
The DNA here is from genome assembly GCA_966210575.1 of uncultured Sphingomonas sp. Lineage (GTDB taxonomy): Bacteria > Pseudomonadota > Alphaproteobacteria > Sphingomonadales > Sphingomonadaceae > Sphingomicrobium. Next base: position 5,782 of record CBIHLI010000007.1, on the reverse strand, counting down.
GCTCGAGCGCGCCTAGCCGTCCAGAATGGCGTCGATCGCGGCGGCGACCTCTTCAACCGGCGCCATGCCGTTGACCCGGCGGACCAGCCCTCGCGCCTCGTAATAAGGCAGGATCGGCGCCGTCTTGGCCCGGTACTCGGCAAGCCGGGTGCGAACGGTCTGTTCGTTGTCGTCCGGCCGCCGCTTGAATTCGTGGCCGCCGCACACGTCGCACGTGCCCTCGACCTTCGGCAGCTTGAATCGATCGTGATAGGGCGCGCCGCACCGGGCGCAGCTGAAGCGGCCGGTGATCCGCGTCACCAGCGCTTCCTCATCGACTTCGAGCTCGATCACATGATCGAGCCGCCGTCCGCGCTCGGCGAGCAGCGCATCGAGCGCTTCGGCCTGGGCGAGTGTGCGCGGATAACCGTCGAAGATCGCTCCGCGCTCGCCGATCGCGTCGAGCCGTTCGCCGATCAGCGCGCTGACGATGTCGTCACTGACCAGCTCGCCCGCGTCCATCACCGCTTTCGCCTGGAGGCCGACCGGCGTCCCTTGCTCGACCGCGGCCCGGAGCATGTCGCCGGTCGATAGCTGGACCATGCCGCGAGTCGCTTCCAGGCGGGCGGCCTGCGTGCCCTTTCCGGCGCCGGGCGGGCCGAGCAGAATGATGTTCATCGGCCGGTGCTCCCCTCGACCCAGCCGATCAGCGGCGGCGGCCGCCGCTCTTCAGCTTCGCCTTCTTGATGAGGTTGCCATACTCATGCGCGATCAGGTGGCTCTGGATCTGGCTCACCGTGTCCATCGTCACGTTGACGACGATCAGCAGGCTGGTTCCGCCCAGATAGAACGGGATCCCGGCCTGAGCGAACAGGAACTCGGGGAGCAGGCAGATCAGCGCCAGGTAGGAAGCCCCGACCACCGTGATCCGGGTCAGCAGGTAGTCGAAATAATGCTCGGTCGCCTTGCCCGGTCGAATGCCGGGGATGAAGCCGCCGTGCCGCTTCAGATTCTCCGCCGTTTCCTCGCTGTTGAACTGAACCGCGGTGTAGAAGAAGCAGAAGAAGACGATTCCGGCGCCGTAGAGCAGCATGTACAGCGGGCTGCCGTGCTGGAGATAGGTGCTGATCGTGATCAGCCAGTCGCTGGTGCTGCTGTCCGGACTTGCGCCGCTGCCAGCCCATTGGATGACCGTCAGCGGCATCAGCAGCAGCGAAGACGCGAAGATCGGCGGGATAACGCCGGCGGTGTTGATCTTGATCGGCAGGTGCGAGCGTTCCTGCTGCATCGCGCCGCGCGCCGTCTGGCGCTTCGGATATTGGATCAGGACCCGCCGCTGGGCGCGCTCGATGAAGCAGATGAAGCCGATCAGGCCGAGCGCGAGAAGGACGATTCCGACGACCAACAGGGGATCCATGGTGCCGGTCCGGCCGCCTTCGAACAGCTGGGCGATGCCCTGCGGAAGCGCCGCGACGATACCGGCCATGATGATTAGCGACACTCCGTTGCCGATTCCCCGGCTGGTGATCTGCTCGCCGATCCACATCAGGAACAGGGTTCCGCCGACCAGCGAGATGGTGCCCGCGGCCTGGAAAATCGGGCCCGGCTCGACGACTGCCTGGATGCCCTGGCGGACCGCCTGGGTCTCGAGCCCGCGGACCACCATGTAGCCCTGCACCAGGGTCAGCAGCACCGTCAGGTAGCGCGTATATTGGTTGAGCTTCTTGCGGCCGGTTTCGCCTTCCTTCTTCAGCGCCTTCCACGGCTCGTACATGCTGCCCATCAACTGAACGACGATCGACGCGGTGATGTACGGCATGACGCCGAGCGCGATGAGGCTCATCCGCTCGAGGGCGCCGCCGGAGAAGGTGTTGAAGATGTCGAGGACGCCGCCGCTCTGGGTTTCGAACAGCGCCGCCATCGCCGCCGGGTCGACGCCCGGGATCGGCACGTAGGACAGGAACCGGAACAGCACGAGCGCCCCGAGTGTGAACCACAGGCGCTTCTTGAGCTCGGTCGCCTTGGAGAAATTGGCGATGCTGATGCTGGAAGCGAGTTGTTCGGCTGCGGATGCCATTCAATGTCCCTAGAAGAATAAGGCGGCGACGGGCCTTAGCCCCCCGCCGCCCGATATAGTGTCAAAGAGGCGTCTGCGAAGCCCCTGTCCGATAATGCGCTCAGGCTTTCGCCGCTTTGGCGGCCTTGTCGGCGATCCGCGCCTCGCGGGCCTTGCCCTTCTTGGCGGCGGCCAGCTCGGCCGCATTCTTGCGCTCGACGAGCTCGACCGAGCCCCCCGCCTTTTCGACCGCCTCGCGGGCGCCCTTGGAAATGCCGGCGACGCGAACGTTAAGCTTGGCCTTGAGGTCGCCCTTGCCGAGCAGCCGGACTCCGTCCTTGCCGCCGCGAGCAAGGCCCGCCGCCTGCAGCGCCGCCTGGTCGAGCACCGCCTTGGCGTCGAGCTTTCCGGCATCGATCACCTTCTGGATCGCGCCGATGTTCACCTCGGCATAATCCTTGGCGAACGGATTGTTGAAGCCGCGCTTCGGGAGCCGCATGTGGAGCGGCATCTGGCCGCCTTCGAAGCCCCAGATCGACACGCCGGAGCGGCTCTTCTGGCCCTTCTGTCCGCGTCCCGCGGTCTTGCCCTTGCCGGAGCCGATTCCGCGGCCGACGCGCAGGCGGCCCTTGCGGGCGCCGGGGTTGTCCTTGAGTTCGTTGAGTTTCATCGTCTTGCACTCGCTTTCGCTGTGTTCGCGCATGCCCGGTCAGGGGCGGTGAAGTTCAGGCCGTTTCTTCGACCTTGAGCAGATGCTGGACCTTGCGGACCTGGCCGAGCACTTCGGGCGTGCCCTCCACTTCCACGCTGCGGTGCAGCTTGTTGAGGCCGAGACCGACCAGCGTCGCGCGCTGGGTCTTGTCGCGGCGGATCGGCGATCCGGTTTGGGTAATCTTGATCTTCGCCACCACTCTTACTCCGTGATCGCTTCGGCCTGGGCCTCGGCTTCGGCAACGCTGGCGCCGCCCCGGCCGAGCAGGTCGGCGACCTTCTTGCCGCGCCGCTGCGCCACCGAGCGCGGGCTGGTCTGTTCCTTCAGCGCCTCGAACGTCGCCCGGATCATGTAGTCCGGGTTGGACGTACCAACCGACTTGGTCACGACGTCGGCGACACCGAGGCTCTCGAAGATCGCGCGCATCGGGCCGCCGGCGATAATTCCGGTTCCGGCCGGAGCCGAGCGCAGGGTCACCCGGCCGGCGCCGAAATGGCCGAGGCCGTCATGGTGGAGCGTGCGGCCGTCGCGGAGCGGGACCCGGATCATCGCCTTCTTGGCCGCCGCGGTCGCCTTGCTGATTGCCTCGGGAACCTCGCGCGCCTTGCCGTGGCCGAAGCCGGCCCGACCCTTGCCGTCGCCGACGATCACCAGCGCCGCGAAGCCGAAGCGCTTGCCGCCCTTGACGGTCTTCGAGACGCGGTTGATGTGGACCAGCTTCTCGATCAGCTCCTCGCCGCCCTCGTCGTCGCCGCCGCGTCCGCGCCGGTCGTCGCGCCGGCCACGGCCGCCACGATCGCCGCCGCCACGGCCGCGTCCACCGCCGCCGCCACGCCCGCCGCGCGGACCGCGGGGACGCTGCTGCTGCTCGGGCGGGGCATGGGGCGCCGGTTCAGCCGAACCTTCGGTGGCCACGACCACATCCTCTTTCGCCGGAATCTCGACCTGCGCCTGCTCGACGCCTTCCTTGGTCACTTCCGGAACTTCCTGAGTCTCAGGGGTTTCCGGAGTTTCCGGAGCTTCCGGGGTTTCGTTCTCTTGCACCATCTAGAACTCCAATCCGCCTTCTCGGGCGGCATCGGCCAGCGCCTTGACGCGGCCATGGAACAGGAAGCCGCCACGGTCGAAGACCACGGCCGAAACGCCGGCTTTCTTCGCCCGCTCGGCGATCGCCTTGCCAACCGCCGCGGCGCCCTCGCGGGTCGCGTTGGTCTTGCCCTTCAATTCCTTGTCGAGCGTCGAGGCCGCGGCCAGCGTCTTGCCGTCCGAATCGTCGATCACCTGCGCATAGATATGCTTGCCGGAGCGGTGCACCGACAGGCGCGGCTTGCCCGACGAGACGTCGCGGAGCGCGGTACGCACTCGGCGCCGGCGCCGGTCGAAGAGGGAGAGGTTCGCCATGGCTACTTCTTCTTGCCTTCTTTGCGGAAGATATACTCGCCGCGATACTTGATGCCCTTGCCCTTGTACGGCTCGGGCTTGCGCCAGCGGCGGATTTCGGCCGCGACCTGGCCCACCTGCTGCTTGTCGATGCCGCTGATCTCGACCGTGTTCTGGTCGGGCGTCTTCACCTCGATGCCTTCGGGCACCGGGAAATTGACGTCGTGGCTGAAGCCGAGCTGCAGCCGGACGTTGCGGCCCTGGGCCTGGGCACGATAGCCGACGCCGCTGATCTCGAGGGTCTTCGAAAAGCCCTCGGTGACGCCGGTGACGAGGTTGTCGACCAGCGTCCGCTGCATTCCCCAGAAAGCGCGCGCCTGCTTGGTGTCGTTCGCCGGCTTCACGAGGATGCCGTCGTTGCTGATCTCATAGGCGATCTCGTCGCGCATCTGCAGCGTGAGCTCGCCCTTCGGACCCTTGACCTTGAGGATTTCGCCCTCGGTCGTCGCCGTCACGCCCGCGGGCAGCGGCACAAGGCGTTTTCCGATACGGGACATTTTAGAACACCTCCGCCAGGACTTCGCCGCCGACATTGTGCTCGCGCGCCTCGGCATCCGACAGGACGCCGCGCGGCGTCGACACGATCACCGTTCCCAGCCCGTTGCGGATTCGCGGCAGTTCCCTCGCGCCCGAATAGACGCGTCGGCCCGGCTTCGAAACGCGCGCCAGATGCTGGATCGCCGGCTGGCCTTCGAAATATTTGAGCTCGATCCGCAGGCCCTTCTGGCCGCCGAGCACTTCCTCGGAATAGCCGCGGATATAGCCTTCGCGCTGAAGCACATCGAGCACATGGGCGCGAAGCTTCGACGCCGGCGTCAGGACGGAGTCCTTGCGCGCCTGCTGGCCGTTGCGGATGCGGGTGAGCAGATCACCCAGAGGATCGGTCATCGCCATCTAATGATCCTCCTACCAGCTCGACTTGGTGACACCCGGGATCAGGCCCTTGTTGGCCAGCTCCCGGAGCATGATCCGCGACAGGCGGAACTTGCGATAATAAGCCCGGCTGCGGCCGGTCAGCTCGCAGCGGTTGCGGATGCGCGTCGGGTTCCCGTTGCGCGGAATCTCGGCCATCTTCAGCCGAGCGATCAGCCGCTCCGTCTCGTCCTTGGACTCGTCGTCGGCGATAGCTTTCAGCTTCTCGTACTTCGACGCGTATTTCTGGACGAGCTTCTTGCGACGCTCGTTCTTGTTGATCGAACTCAGTTTCGCCATGACTTAAGTTCTTCTCCTACGCAGGCCCGCTTACGCGGCCTGCTTTTCCTCTGCTTCGACCGGGAACGGGAAGTTGAACAGGCGCAGCAGCTCGCGCGCCTCCTCGTCCGTCCTGGCGGTCGTGGTGATGATGACGTCCATGCCCCGGACCGTGTCGATCTGGTCGTAATTGATCTCCGGGAACACGATCTGCTCCTTGAGGCCCAAAGCGTAATTGCCGCGGCCGTCGAACGAGCGCGGATTGAGGCCGCGGAAGTCGCGGACCCGCGGCAAAGCGATCGTGACCAGCCGGTCGAGGAACTCGTACATGCGGTCGCGGCGCAGGGTGACCTTGCAGCCGATCGGCATGCCTTCGCGCAGCTTGAACTGGGCGATCGACTTCT
>CBIHLI010000006.1:0-15442 GCA_966210575.1 uncultured Sphingomonas sp. | reverse complement strand
CCAGAAAACGGACGGCGGCCTCAAGCTGGCAATGACCGGATGCGAGGATATCGACGCCGACCAGCTGCTGATCGCCGTCGGCCGGCAGCCGAACACCGACGGCCTCGGCTGCGAGGATGCGGGGGTTGAGCTCGGCGAGCGAGGCGCGGTCAAAGTCGACGCCCAAAACCGCACTTCGGTCGATTCGATTTTCGCGATCGGCGACGTCACCGACCGAGTGCAGCTGACCCCGGTCGCAATCCGAGAAGGCCAGGCTTTCTCCGATACTTTCTTCGGCAACCAGCCGACGACGGTCGATTATGACGCGATACCCTCGGCGGTATTCAGCCATCCGCCGCTTGCCGGAGTCGGCATGACCGAAAGCCAGGCGCGCGAGAAGCTTGGCGCGGTGAAATGCTTCACGTCCGACTTCCGGGCGATGAAAAACGTCCTTGCCGGCCGCAACGAACGGTCGCTTTACAAGCTGGTCGTCGACGGCGAGAGCGATCGCATCGTCGGCATCCACATGATCGGCCCCGACGCCCCGGAAATTCTCCAGGCGGCCGCCATCGCCGTCAAAGCCAAGCTAAGGAAGGCCGATTTCGATGCGACCGTCGCGCTTCACCCGACCATGGCCGAAGAACTGGTGTTGATGCGCTGATGCAGGACGCAATCGTCATTGGCGCCGGCCATAACGGCCTGACCTGCGCCTTCTATCTCGCCCGCAAGGGCATGAGAGTCACCGTGCTCGAAGCCTCGGACAAGGTCGGCGGCGCGGCTGTGACCGACGAATTCCTGCCGGGCTTCCGCAATTCCGCCGCCGCCTACACCGTCAGCCTGCTCCAGCCGAAGGTCATCCGCGACATGGAGCTGGAGCGGCACGGACTGAAAGTCGTGCTCCGCAAGCGCGACAATTTCCTTCCCGGCGACGGCGACTATCTGATCGCCGGCCGCGGTGGCCTGACCCGCAAGGACATCGCCCGGCTCAATCGCGAAGACGCCGAAGGCTACGACCGCTACATTGCCGAGCTCGAAACCGTCGTTCCGCTGATCAAGAAATGGATTCTGCGCGCGCCGCCCGAGGTGGGAGCCGGAGCCCGCGGGCTGCCGTCGCTGCTGAGCCTGGGGCGCGACATGGTCGGGCTGTCGACCAGCGAGATTCGCGCCGTCCACGATTTCGCCACCCGAAGCGCCGGCGACATCCTCGACCGCCACTTCAAGGGCGATCTCGCCAAGGCGTTGTTCGGCTTCGACGGGGTGGTCGGCAATTTTGCCTCGCCCTACGATTCCGGCACCGCCTATGTCCTGCTCCACCATTTGTTCGGCGAAGCGGCCGGGGTCCAGGGGTCCTGGGGTCACGCGATTGGCGGGATGGGCTCGATCACCCAGGCGATGGCCCGCGCCTGCCACGAGAAGGGCGTCGACATCCTGCTCGGTACGCCGGTCGAGGAGTTGATCGTCGAACGGGGCAAGGCCGCCGGAGTGGTCGCCGGCGGCAAGGCGTGGCGGGCCGGGACGGTCGTCGCCGGCGTCAATCCCAAGCTGCTGTTCGACCGGCTGGTGCCGGATGGAGCGGTCGACGAGGACGTTTCCCAGCGGATGCACAACTGGCGCTGCGAGAGCGCGACTTTCCGGATGAACGTCGCTTTGTCGGAGCTTCCGAAGTTCACGGTCCTGCCCAAGCGCGGCGATCACCTCACCGCCGGGATCATAGTTGCACCGAGCCTCGACTATATGGATCGCGCCTATGTCGACGCGCGGGCCAATGGCTGGTCGAGCCAGCCGATCGTCGAGATGCTGATCCCCTCGACGCTCGACCCGAGCCTGGCGCCCAAGGGCAAGCATGTCGCTTCGCTGTTCTGCCAGCACTTCCGCTACGATCTCGGCCCGGGACGAAGCTGGGACAAAGAACGCGACAAGGCGGCCGACGCGGTCATCGCCACCATCGACTCACACGCCCCCGGATTCGCGGCGTCGGTGATCGGACGCCAGATCCATTCGCCGATCGATCTCGAGCGCCGCTTCGGCCTGATCGGCGGCGATATCTTCCACGGCAAGATGGGGCTCGACCAGTTGTTCAGCGCCCGGCCGATGATCGGCGCCGCCGACTACCGGATGCCGCTGGCCGGCCTCTATCTGTGCGGCTCGGGCGCTCACCCCGGCGGCGGGGTGACCGGCGCGCCGGGCCACAATGCCGCGCAGGCCATCCTCGCCGACCGCAAGCCGTGGTCGAGGCGCCGCCCGTGAAGGTGCCGCTCGCGGGTGTGCGGGTGCTCGATTTGAGCCGGGTCCTGGCCGGTCCGTGGTGTACGCAGCTGCTCGCCGACCTCGGCGCCGAGGTGATCAAGATCGAACGGCCGGGGGCGGGCGACGACACCCGCCACTGGGGCCCGCCCTGGCACGTCCTGGACGGCGGCGAGAAGGTCGCCGCTTATTTCATCTCGGCCAATCGCGGCAAGCGATCGGCGGCGATCGACTTTGCCACCGAAGAAGGCGCGGCGCTGGTCCGCCAGCTGGCCGCCGGCAGCGACGTGATCGTCGAGAATTTCAAGGTCGGCGGCCTCAGCAAGTTCGGGCTCGACGCGGCCTCGCTTCAGGACTCAAACCCGCGGCTGGTGATCGCGTCGATCACCGGCTTCGGCCAGGACGGTCCCTACGCCAGTCGCGCCGGCTATGATTACATCATCCAGGCGATGGGCGGGCTGATGAGCATCACCGGCCAGCCCGACGGCGATCCGGGCGGCGGGCCGATGCGCGTCGGAGTCGCGGTCGTCGACCTGTTCACTGGGCTGTACACCGCCGTCGCCATCCTTTCGGCTCTATACCGGCGCGAGAAAACGGGAGAGGGCGCCTATCTCGACATGGCGCTGTTCGACACGCAGCTGGCGATGCTCGCGAACCAGGCGTCGAATGCGCTGGTTTCGGGCAAGGACCCGCCGCGGCAGGGCAACACCCACCCCAATATCGTCCCCTACCAGCCATTCGAGGCGGCCGATCAGCCGATCGTCATCGCCATCGGCAACGACCGCCAGTTCGCGCGCCTGGCCCAGCTGTGCGGCCGTCCAGAATGGACCAGCGACGCCCGCTTCGCCAGCAACTCCGAGCGTGTCGCCAACCGTGCCGCGATGGTTGAGGCCGTCGCGCAATGCATCCGCGCGCGACCCGCCGCCGAGTGGCTCGAAAACCTGGAGAAAGCCGGAATCCCGGCCGGGCCGATCAACAGCGTCAGCCAGGCGCTCGCCGACGTCCAGGCGCAGCACCGGGCGATGGTCCGGACGATCGCCGGCACGCCGGTCGTCGGCTCGCCGGTTCGAATCGACGGCGAACGCGCCGATTCCGACCTGCCGCCGCCCGCTCTCGGCGAGCACACGGCCGAAGTGCTTGGCGCGCTCGGGCTAGCCGAGGCGGAAATTGCCCGCCTCACAGCCTCAGGGGTAATCGCCGGCTGAGCGGCAGCTCAGTCGACGTTCGGCGAAGTTTCCACCAGAACGTCGAGCTGGTTGTCGCAACCATTGGCGATCAGCGATTGCGCGGTGGTCATCGAATCCGTCGGCGGAATGCCGAGCGTGATGAACGTCACCCGCGCGGTGTCGCCGCTTTCCGGCTGGCTCAGCTGATATTCGGCGCCGCTCGTCACCGGCAGGTTGGCCGGCCAGGAGATCGTGTCCTTGCCGGCGGCCCAGTCGAGCGTTTGCTCGCTTCCGCCGCCGCGGATGGTCAGCTTGATCGAGTCGTCCTTTTGCGGACGCCACAGGATCAGCTTCGACGGGTCGGCGACGCACAGCTTGCCGCTCTGCGTGACGTCGAGGTTCCACGGGCTCGGGTTCAACGGCACGTCGCCGCTGCGCATCGCGCTGAAGCGAGCGCGACGATTCGTGGCTGAATTGCCGCTACCGCCGGCCACCGCGAAGGTGCCGGGGCCGCGTAGCGTCCGCGCCCCGCCGTTGTTGAGCAACATGACGCTGTCGCCCGGTTGAAGCTGGATCTTGGCGGCGTCGGGCAGCGCTTTGCCCGGCGGATAGACCTTCGATGACGGCCCGGCGGCGCGAACCACCAGGACGGTGGCCGCCGAAGCGGACGAGACGGCCAGCGCGAGCGCCGCCGCTCCGATTTTGAACATCCCGGTCGACTTCATTGCTTGGTCCTCCTCAAGCTCATCGCGCATTGGCGACGTTATATTTGGCGGTTTCCTCGGCAGTCAGGCACCGCCGAGTCGACTTGTCGTCTTCTCCCGCCACCGCCTTCTGCTGATACATCACATCCGTCAAAAGCTTTCGTGACACGCCCATGCGGATCAGGAAGTCATTGTCCTCGCTGGCGAGCAGCGCCGAATCCTGTTCGACGTCGCCGATCAGCTCCAACGCGCTGTCGGCATCACGAGCGACCTCCGCCCTGACCGCGTCCTTGTCGGCGAGGTGGGTGAACATATGGACGACGAAATGCGCCCCGGGATCCACGTACCGGATCGCTCCGCCCATGAACACGAAATTGCAGGAGGAAAAGCAGGCCCAGCCCGCGGGAATACGGGTCGGTATCATCGACTCGCGGATGATTTTCCCGGCCGCATTGCCGGCTCGGGCGCTGCCGCCGGGCGAGCGGATCCAGATTTCGGCGATCGGGTCGTTCGCCTTGAGCGCCTCGCTCAGCCGTTCGGGCACGCCGTCGTCGATCGCGCCTTCCGCCTTGAGCACCCGGGCACCGTCGACCGTCTCGAGCGTGAATTTCATCTGTCGGTAGGTCGACCAGTTGAGCTGCTTCGGACAGGTCGGGTTGTTGGCGTCCATCTCGGCCGCAGCGGCAGCCGGAGCCGACAGCAGGACGCAGGCGGCCGCCAGGAGAACGATCCGCTTGGCCATCAGGCCTTGGCGTAGCCGGAAGCGCCCTTCGCCCGGCACATGCGCTTGGGCACCGTTGTCTCCTCGCCGTCGACGATGACGACGTCGGTCACGGTCAGGCAGTTGCCGCCGTCGGCGAGCTGCTCCTGGCCGGTGACTTTCGACGAGCCGTGGACGTTGGGCCGGGTATCGCTTTTCCACGCCACTTCCGATCCGACCCCGCCGCGGATGGCTTCATCGGTCGCCTTGGCCGCCTGCTGCTGCTCCTTGCAGTCGAGCATCTTTAGCAATTCGTCGGTCAGCAAGGTGGTTGCCGGATAAGCGACTGAAGCAACCGCGCTTCCGACACCGCCGATAGAGCCGAGCGCTGTTCCGGCGACGCTGCCCAGGATGCTTCCGAACATTGACCTTTTGGCCTTCTTTTGCGCGGTGTCGGCGCACTGGGTCTGACCCTGCACGGCAACCGCCGCCTGCGCTGGAAGAATTGGCATTGCCGGCGCTGCGATCAGCAGCGCCACGGCCATCAAAATACGAGACATCCCCGGACTCCCTTGCTCGTCCTGAATATTCGCCTCGACGCAGCGGGTCAACGAAACCGCTACTTGGACGAAACGACTTTATATATTTTATTGAAGCTTAAGAACGCGTTCGATCCGGTCGATCCGCTTGCTGCTGGCTTCGAGCAGCCGCAGGAGCTCCTGCTTTTCCTCCTCGCGAGCGAGCACGATCCGCATCGACCGGCCCAGTGTGCCGGCGATTTTTTCGAGCGCTTCCTGCTCGTCGTTGCCGGCGATGCTGCCGTCCGGGCGAGGGCCGATCAACAGCCAGCCGAAGGCGCCCGACGTCGTCTCGATCTCGAGCCGAAGCGGAAAGGTGTGGTCCTCGGGGACACAGTCGAGGACGTTCCGGTCGGCCTTCGGCTGGAAGGCCGCGACCCACTCGTCAACTTTGGCGGTGTCAATTCCGGCGGTCTGCTGCACCTGTCGGTCAAGGATGACCGCGGCGCGCGTCGCGTTGAAGCCGTCGACGATCCTGGTCAGCACCTCGGAGAGGAAGTCTCCGAGCGACGCGGAGTCGCGGGTGTCGCGCATCATCTCTGGCAGCTCCTCGCGGATCTCGATGACGCCCTTGTGGAACCGTTTCTCGACAAATTTCTGGACGCGCTCGTGGAGCGGATGGATGAAAATGGTCGCCGCGATCGCTCCGGCCATCGCCGCCTCGGTCTCGGCGTCCGGATAGATGCTCTGCATGCTGGTGATGATGCCTTCCATCACGCCGGCGAAGATTGCCGTGAGCGCGATCGCCATGATGGCGATGCTCGCGGTACGGCTGATGATCGCTTCGGCATCGTAGAGCCGGTAGCGGATCAGAGCGACCAGCAGTCCGAGCTGGAGGATCAGCGCCGACAGCCCGAGCGCAAGTCCGGCGGTCACTTCGAGCGTCATCTGCGTCGAAAAGGTTCCGACGGACCACTTCATGATGTCGGCCGTGTAGGAAATCGTTCGGAACAGGGCGTAGCCGGTGAAGCCGAACAGGGCCCAGCGGATCTGGTTGCGAACGTCGAGCGATTCGGCGGTCCGAAGGCGCCGGATCTGAATCAGAACGCCGATGATCAGCAGCGCCAGAAGCCAGGCCTGATAGGCCTGGCCGCGAAGCAGGATCAGCAGCGGCGCGAGGCACAGGAGAAGCACGATCCGGCCAGAGAGGGTCCCGTGCGGGAACAGCACAATCCCGGCGATCAGCAGCAGATTGCCGAGGTCGTAGAGCGCGACGTTGGCCTGCAGCGGCACGCCGATGCTGTCGAGAAATGCCGACGACGGCAGCTCGGCGCAGATCATCAGCAGGATCGCCAGCGACAGCACCGAGCTGACGGCGTCGCGGGCGTTGCGGCGGTGGAGGATCCAGGCGGCCCAGATCAGAAAGGGATAGAAAATGACATGGACGACATCGATGAAGCTGAGCAAGGTCGGCGAGAAGCCGCGGTCGATTGCGGCGGCGTCGATATGCTGCTCGCCGGTCGTGACCGTGACCTCGCGGATTGATCCGTCGCGCGACCTGACCGTCAACGGGACCGGCATTTGTTCGGTCCCGAACAACAGGTTTTCCATCGCAATGTAGGCCGGGTCGTCGGCGTGTTCCTCGATCGCCTTCTCGGTTACCGGCATCCTCTCGGGCAGCGGCAAGCCGTAGATGGCGATGATGTCGTCGCCTTTGCGAATTCCGCTCGCGCCCGAATAGGGCCCGACCCTGAATCGGATGTGCGTGGCGTCCTGCAGGGAAACCGCGAAGCCGGCTCGGCTGCCCAGCACCAGTTGCGAATTGTCCCCGGGCGCCACGTAGCGGTTGTAAAGGCCCATCGCCGGGCCGACGATCGCCAGAAACAGCGCCGCGAACCAGATCACCGTGAAGATCCGGTAGGCGATGCTGTTGAACGGCGGGACCCGGTCCGGGAGCTTGAACCTCTTGCCGAACAGCTTCAGCCCGGCCCGATCGGCGACCGCGGCGGTCATCCGGCGAGGGTCCGGCAATCAGGCATCCGGCCCGTCCTCGCTTTTCGAACTTTCGCGATAGCGTTGCAGGCCCTCGCTGAACGAGGCCGCGAAAATGCCGGTCGGAATAGCAATAACCAGGACGCCGGTAAGGGCAACGACGGCTGCGAAGAATTTACCTAGCGTAGTTATCGGGAAAGTGTCGCCATAACCGACGGTGGTCAGCGTGACGATCGACCACCAAAGCGCCCGCGGAATGCTACCGAACTTGTCCGGTTGCGCCTCCGCCTCTGCAATATAGAGCATCGAAGCGGAGATCAGCAGCGTCAGTCCGACGAGGCCGAGCACGACCCCGAATTCGTATCGGCGGTCGTGCAGTGCCTCGCGGATTGCGGTCCAGGCACTGGACGTCCGGCCGAGCTTGGCGAGCCTCAGCATGCGAAGAATCCGGAAGAAGCGCAGTGCGAGGCTCGACGTGCCGCCGAACGCGAAGAAGGCCGGCACGATCGCCAGCAGATCGATGATTGCGATGGGCGACACGATATAGCGAAGGCGCGGGAAGCGATATGCGGCGAAGCGCGGGTTCTCGACGATGGTCCAGACACGCGCGGCATACTCCACGGCGAAAATGCTTGCGACCCCCACTTCGAAATCGTCGAACAGCAGCTCGCGCCCTTGCGCGATGAGCGGCTCGGTCTCGACGACCGCCGCTATGACGGCGATGACGATCAATATCGCCAGGAAGAGGTTGGTCGGTGACAGGCCTTTGCGCGGCCAGGCGGTAGGCTCGAGCTGGCGGTAGACGCGCAATCGAACCGACCGCAACGACATCTTCAGCCCCCCTTTGTCCGATGCTCGCCAAAGGGTTGCCCGCGCTAAGGGCCGGCTGCAAGCTTTTCCTGAAGTCGGCCAAGGACCTGACGGACCCTAACTGTCGATCGGTTGCTCGCCGTAGCGCGACTTGATGAAGCGGCCTTGGGTTTCAAACGCCGCCAGATCGCTGCGGGCGAGGTCCTGCGAAATCTCGTCGAGCGCCGTCCTTGCCGCGGCAAGCCCTTCGATGAGGCGCTGGTCGACCGTCAGCCCTTCGCCGTCGGCCTGGCCGCGAAACTCCGGCGGGACGTTGAGGTAGCGGTCGACCAGCCCAGGCAGGTGGACCGACATCAGCCGGCGGGCATCCTGCGCCTTTGGGTCGAGGGTCTCGACCCGCTCCAGCGTCTGCCTGAGGAGCGGCAGCCGGGCGCTGATCGAGTCGATCTCGGCGCGGGCCGGCGCCGGCAACGCGGCCCGGGTCCGGTACAAATAGGAATCGAAGCGCTGGACCATTGGACCATTGGGCAGATCGGCCGTGGGCGCCCTTGCCGCCGGCTCGCTCGGCATGAAGGCGAGAAGGGCGGCGATGCCGACCGCAAGGCCGATCGCTGCAAACAGGCCGAACATTCCGATCGGGGTCATCAAGCCGATGACGATCGTCGCAATGCTGACGATTCCGATCGCCATTCCTACCCGGGCGGCCCGCCGACCCAGGTCGCGGTTCAGCCGCTGCCGCTCGCGCCGGGCGGCCTCGCGAGCCGCGCCGTCGCGCTCGTCCAGCGCCCGGGTCACCCGATCGAAGCGGGCCAGAGCGCGCTCGACCTTGACGTTCACTTCGCTCATTTTGTCTCGATTGCGGTGAATGCCGGAGCGGTGGTCTCGATCCGAGCTTTCTCGGTGCCTTCTGCCCGGGCGATGTAGCCCCGGGACTTCTCGACCTCGCTCGAAAGCGTCGTCACCGTCTGCTTCATGTTGTCGAGTGCTTCGAGCTTGAAGCGGTCGATCTGGTCCATCGTATCGTAGATGTTCTGGAACGCCCGCTGCAGCGTCTCGAGCGGGATTGTCGACGACGCCGCCTGCTCGTGGATCGCCCCGGTCTGCATCTTCAGCATCTCGCCGGTGGTGTCGATCATGCCCGCGGTGGTGGTGTTGAGCGCGCCGATCTGCTCGAGCACGAGCTTCTGGTTGGTCAGCGCCTGCGCAACCGTCACCGCGGTCCGAAGCGCCGCGACCGTCGTAGTCGACGCGCGGTCGACTCCTTTGACCAGCTCGACATTGTTCTTCTTGACCAAGTCGAGCGCGAGATATCCCTGAACCGTGACCGCCATCTGGGTCAGCAGGTCGGTGGTGCGCTGGCGGGTGTAGAACAGCGCGGTTTCGCGGATCGCCTTGGCCTTGGCCGGCTCGGTCGCGTCAAACTCGTTGGCCTTGTCTTCCAGCTGTTTGTCCAAACTCTTCGAGATGTGGACCATCTGCTCGAGCTTGTGCATCGTCTTCCACAGGCCGGAACGCTCGGTGTCGATCGCCGCATTGTCCATCAGCAGCTCGTCCTTGCCGTTGGCGAGGCTGGTGAGAATCTTCGAGATGTGGGTCTGCGAGCTGCGATACTTGTCGAAGTAGCGGTCGACGCGATTGCCGAATGGAATGATTCCGAGCAGCTTGCGCGGCTTGCTGGCGCCCTTCGGATCGAGCGCTTCGACCGTACGTCGGAGCTCCGTCAGGTCGGCGCCGATGCCGCTGTCCTTGTCGATTGCCTTGACCGGGCGATCGAGGAAGCGGTTGGAGGCGCCGGCCGCCTCGGCGATTTCCTTGCGGCCCATCGCCGTTAGCTGGTCGACCTTCTTGCCGAACTCGGGGCTGTTGCTGTCGAGGGCGGCAAGCTCCTCGACGAATTGCTCGACACGCTGGTCGAGCTCGCTGACTTCCTTGTCCTTGAGCGGAACCAGGCCGGTGGCCTCGGCCGGTGTGACCGCCTGAAGCGCTTCCGGCGGGTCGAGCTTGAGCTTGCTCTCGGTCTTCGTGGCTGTCTTGGCCATCTCTTCATGCCCTTTCCATGCTCGCGACGCTTCGGTTCGACGGTGAACGGCGGACCTTGCGCATGCAAGTCGATTTGACTGTATTATAAACCTAACACGGCGCGGTTCAAGGATTAGCGTGCCGGCCAAGCCTCGCCCGCATTAACCATTCAACTGAACGATTTGCTCACCCTAAGACCCTTAGACCGGCTGCCATGCGCAAAGACCATGCGAGGGTGCAGCAATGATGAAATGGTGGAAACGCCTGTGGCGCGATCGCCGCGGGAACGCACTTGTAATCGCCGGCGCGGCGTTGCCGTTGCTGGTCGGCGCGGCCGGTCTTGCAACCGACACGATCGAATGGACGCTGTGGAAGCGCGAGCTGCAACGGGCCGCCGATTCGGCCGCCATTGCCGGCGCCTACGAGCGGGTTTCGGGAGCTAATGAGACAGAAGCGACCGCCGCCGTCAGTCACGACCTGACCATCAATCAGCAAACCGGTATGCCGCTGGTCGGCGGCTACCCGCAGGTCAGCTTCCCCGCAGACACTGGCGAGATGCGCCAGCAAGTGCGGGTCGTCCTAGCGGTGCAAAAGCGGTTGCCGTTCAGTTCGCTCTTCATGTCGGCACCGCCGACCATCATCGCCCGGGCGACAGCCGCGAGCGTCGCCGGGAACGGTGACGCCTGCGTTCACGCGCTGGAGACAAGCGCCGGCAAGAGCGGGATCAGCATCACCGGCAATGCCGAAATCAACATGCCGGACTGCACGATGCACAGCAATTCGCCGTCGAGCAACTCGGCCTACGCCAAGGGCAGCTCGGAGGTTTACGCCGATGCCGTGTCCGCCGTCGGCGGAATTCAGGAATCGAGCAGCTGGCACATCAATTCTTATGATCCTTATGCGCCCTCGCTCGAGGACCCGTTCAAGGATGTAACCCCCAACCCGAGCGACATGAAATGCGCCGGCGAATGGGTGACCAAGGGCAAAAACGTCGAGTGGGTGCCCGCCGTTCTGGATGAGAATACCGATTTCGAAAACGCCAAGGATGCGGATGGCAACGACGCCAACTGCTTCGAGTCCCTTTCGGTAGGCTCGAACACGGTATTGGATCAAATCCCCGACAATTTCGGCCCAATTTACATCAACGGGGGCGATGCTAACATTCAGGGCGACTTCAGCTGCACCGGCTGCGCGATCGTCTTGACCAACCAGGACTCAGCGTCGACCGACATTGGCGAGCTCAAGGTCAACGCCAGCTCGAAGATCAACATGAGCGCCCCGACCAGCGGCGAATTCGCGGGGATTGCAATCTACCAGGACCGGCGCGCGCAGGACAGCCCGTCGGCCCAAAACAAGGTCAACGGCAACTCCGACTCGACGATCACCGGAGCGCTCTACTTTCCCAGCCAGGAGCTGGATTATAACGGGACCGGCAACACGACCGCGAGTTGCACGATGTTCGTCGCGCGCCGGATCAAGTTCAGCGGCAACAGCTCGACGTCGAACAAGTTCAAGAGCTTGAAGGACTGCGCGTTGGCCGGACTACCCAGCGCCAGCGGTGTCCGCAGGGTGAGGCTGGTCGCGTGATCAGGCTCTGCAAGCATTGCATCCGCGATCGCCGCGGCTCGGTCACCGTCGAGCTGGCTCTGCTGGCGCCGATCCTGGCGACAATGGTCATCGGCATTGCCGACATCAGCATCGCTTACGGCCAGAAGCTCGAGCTCGAGCAGGCGGCGCAGCGGGCCGTTGAGAAAGTGATGCAGACGACCGGCTCCTCGACCGTTGCCGAGACGCTTCAGGACGAGGCGGTCTGCCAGGTCAACGGTCAAAATGAAGACGGCACGTGCGCGACCGGGCGGGTTACGACCGCAGACGTCACGGTCGGCTATCGGCTCGAGTGCGTCGCCGAGGACGGCAGCCGAACCCCGACCGAGAGCGACGATGTCGCCGAGTTCGACGCGCTCACTTGCGACGAAGACGACCGGGAAGCGCGCTACCTGAACGTGACCGTCGTCGACACCTACACGCCGATGTTCCCTATTCACTGGGGAACCGGCGGCGACGGCGACTACGACCTGACGGCAACGGCAGGGGTGAGGACGCAATGAAAATCCGCAAGCTCATCCGCAATGAGGACGGCGCTGCGGTCATCGAAATGGCTTTCGCCCTTCCGATCCTGATCACTTTGATCTGGATGATCGTCCAATTCGGGCTGGTGTTCCGGGCGATGTCGGGAATCCAGCACGCGCTGGGTGAGGGCGCCCGGTCGGCGACGCTGTGGTCGGAAGAGGGCGTCAATGTCGATGACGTGAAGCAGAAAATGACCGATGCGGTCTACGGCATCGGACCTGGCGAATTCGTCATCGAAGAGCCGGAACCGGGCACCGCCGACGGCAGCGAGTATTACGATCTCGTTGTTAGGTACACACAGCCGACCGACCTTCTGATCTTTCCCGGACCGACCATCACCGTCTCCCGATCAAAGCGGGTGTGGATCGCCGAAAGCGCCTAGCCGGCTCAGCTGCCGGTGCGTTTGGCGAAGAAGGCCGCGATTGCTTCCCTGACCTCGGCTGACTGAAGCCGCTCCGTGAAATGGTCGCCTTCCAGCTTCATGCGCTCGAGAATTTCCTCGGTCGAGCCGGTCCGAAGCAGCCTTTGGGTCGCTCGCAAGGCCTCGGCCGGCTTGGCGAGAAGGCTGGCGGTGAGGTCGGCCAGCGCGCTCTCGAGGCCGGAGTCGGCAACGACATGGCTGACGATTCCGGCATCGAGCGCCTCGGGGGCGCCGAACCGTTCCGCGAGCAGGAGATAGCGCGCGGCGAGTCGGCGGCCGGCCAGCCTTGGCAAAATCAGCGAGCTGGCCGCCTCGGGGACCAGCCCGAGGTCGACGAACGGCAGTGAGAATCGCGCGCTCTCGGCGGCGATGACCAGGTCGCAGTGAAGCAGCATCGTCGTCCCGATACCGACCGCATTGCCCTGCACCGCGGCGACCAGCGGCACCTGATTGCGCGCCAGCGCCCGCAACAACCGCCACACCGGGATATCGTCCGAAATTCGCGGCAATTCGGCGATGAAGTCGTTGAGGTCGTTGCCGGCGGTAAAGTCCTGCCCTTCGCCGCGGATCGTAATCAGGCGAAGCCGATCGTCGTTGGCCGCGCTCTCTATGGCTTCGGCAAGCGCCGCATACATGGCGACGGTGATGGCGTTGCGGCGGTCTCGACGGGCGAGGGTGATGGCGAGAACATCGTCGAGCCGCTCGACACGCACATGCTCGTCCATTCGCCTCACCCCCGAATCAGATGACTGCTTGTGTCGCACGCGCTATCCGGCGGCAAATATCCTAAAGGACCATCATGAAATTTTTCGCCGACACCGCTGAGATCGCAGAGATCAGGGACCTCGCCGCGACCGGCCTGCTCGACGGCGTCACCACCAATCCGTCGCTGGTGCACAAGGCGGGGCGCGACTTCGTCGAAGTGGTTCGCGAGATCGCCGCGGTCGTCAGCGGCCCGGTTTCCGCGGAGGTTGTCGCGCTCGACTATGACGGGATGATGAGCGAGGCCGAGGTGCTTCGAAGCATCGCCGACAATATCGCGGTCAAGGTGCCGCTGACCGAGAACGGGCTCAAGGCCTGCAAGGCGCTGACCGGCGACGGCACCATGGTCAACGTCACCTTGTGCTTCTCGGCCGCCCAGGCGCTGCTTGCGGCCAAGGCGGGAGCGACGTTCATCTCGCCGTTCGTCGGCCGCCTCGATGATGTCGGCGCCAGCGGCATGGAGCTGATCTCCGATATCCGGATGATCTACGACAATTACGATTACGAGACCCAGATCCTGGTCGCGTCGGTGCGCAACCCGATGCATGTCGTCGAAGCGGCGAAGATCGGCGCCGACGTCATGACGGCGCCGCCCAAGATCATCCACCAATTGTTCAAGCATCCGCTGACCGATGCCGGCCTCGCCGCCTTCCTCAAGGACTGGGAAGCGAGCGGCCAGCGGATCGGCTAGGCGTCAGCCGCCCGGGTTGAAGCGCACCGCGGCGGTCTTCACCGCGGCGACCGGTTGGCCGGCCGGGCCGACGACCGGCTGGTTCGGTTTCGACAGCAGCTCCTTGCAACCGAGCTCGACGAGGATGTCGGGCTGTTTCACCGACGAAGGCATGATCGTGCAAGACGACGCCTTGCCCTGCGGGTCCACTGCATAAGCGAGCTTGACCACCGGCGGCTCGCCGGTGCCGGCCGGAAGCTTGTTAATGTTCACTTCGAGGTCGGGCCCGGGGTTGGCCTTGATCGTGCGTTCGGGCAGCGCCCACACCGCCTGGCTGCGAAACACGCCGTAGACCGCCTGGCCATCGGGGCCGCGCGCAGCTCGGAATTGCACCCGCTTGTTGGCGAGATAGCAGGTCGTCTTGTCGAGCTCCTCCGATCCGCTCGACTGAGTCACCCTGCAGTCGGCGATCTTGCCGTCGGGAGCGACCAGCAGCTCGAACTGCGTGACGCCTTCCTGCTTCTTCTCGAACGCCTTCATCGGATAATCCTCGAACTCGAACCACGGCTGCGGCGTGGTCGGAGTGGCGGCGACGACGGCGCCGGCGAACAACAAACCCAACATTTTGAGTACCCTCCAGCGAAAATATGCAAAGCGACGATACGCCGCACGAGGGGTTGTGACCACAGGAAATTAACCGCTCCAAAGCTATGGCCGAGCGATGGCCCAGGTGATTCAATTCGAGGCGCATGCCGTCGCCCGGCTACGCGAGCGGCTCGGCGCGATCGAGGAAACCAACGAGGACCTGATCGCATTTGCTCGCGGTCATTGCGGAGCCGTGGCGACGATTCATGCCGCTGCGCTGGAGGCGGTCGGAGCGGCCTCGATTGACGAGCTTCTCGCGGTCGTGACCGGGCGTTGGCCCGACATTCTCGGAATCGACGTTGCCGCAATCGCGCTGATCGTCGGCGACAGCGGCTTCCGGGCGGATTCGAGTGGAATTGAGCCGGTCGAGCCAAGCTTCGTGGAGCGAATGCTTCGCCGCGCGCCGCCGGTCGAAGTGCGAACGGTGTCATCCGGGCACGCCTTGTTCGGTCCGTCGCAGGCGGACGGAATCCGCGCCGAAGCCCTGATCCGAATCGATTCGCGGGCGCCTTATCCGGCTGGCTTGCTGGCGCTTGGCCAGCGGGCCGAGCTCGAGATCGGCAACAGCCATGGCTCCGAGTTGCTGCTGTTCCTGGGCCGGATCGTCGAGGCCGCGCTCCGCCGCTGCGTCGCCGCGGCCTGACTTCGCTTTCACTCGCCGAAAGCCCGCTGGACGGACCAG